>NZ_BCNB01000004.1 GCF_001485575.1 Haloarcula sp. CBA1127 | reverse complement strand
TCCGAGAGCATCACGGCCAAACATTCACCGAGTTCATCCACGACAATGTCAGTGGTGATGCGTTACAAATCGATATCCGGGGGTCAGAATCACCGCAGCGCCGCTTCGATATCGAACACGAGGCTACAGAAACAGCCGTCGACGCGTATTTCACCCGCCGGGAAGAGCATGAACTGCTGGCTGAATCAACGCTTGCGTCCCGCGCTTTCGGTTCCGAACGTGGGTGGAAACCTATCGAAACCACCACGGTACGGATGCACTCCTCGCACACGCGGACGATATCGACAAGAAAGCAGCTGAACGACGCCGAGCCCGTGAGGTACTTGACGACATCGCTGACACCCTTGGGAGCGATCAATCACGCCTCACGTTCGTTGCGGATGTTCGACCGGTCTACAGCTGGCTGACAGACGAAGGCTACCTCGCCTTCAACCTACTCGACGGCGTTGAATCCGAATACGGCTGGGAACGCCCAGACGCCGATAACCAATCGCTGCAGACGGCCGATGTCCAGCACCTCCTTGCGGCCGCGGACACGCCAGCTGAAACGCTCCTTGTCACTTCACTCCCAGGGTGGGGTCTACGTCCATCCGAAGTTGCCCAGTTGCACGTTTCACAATTTGTTCTCGAAGGAGATGACCCACATATCGTCTTCGAAGAGCGGAAGAATGGACCGGGCACTGTCGCTATTCACTACGGTGTGCACACAGTTACCGACCGTATCGACCAGCTGGCCGAGGCGGACGACTGGCAGGGGTATCTATTCCCTTCGCCGGCCAACTCAAACAAACACGTTCATTCCGACACGATTACCAACCGATCCAAACGACTCGCTGACCGCGCTGATGTGTCCGTCGACGGCCAACTGGCGACGCCTCGAACGGCACGACGGTTCTGGTACTCGACGTATTCCAGCGCCATGGTCGATATCCGCGCAGAAATGGACGAAATCGCTGACGAACAAGGCGCCCAATCCGGGACCGTCGTCTGGGAACAATACCTCTCTAAAACTGATCGACGCCGCCGCCGACGACAGGCAATGGCTGCGAAACTGACTGACGCTTTTGGGATCGAAAATAGCTCTGCCCTGTCCAAAACGACGATTGACTAACTGACTTTTGAACTGCTAGACAGAGGGCTTGAAGCGGATTTTTCAATATGTTGTGTCGGGCAGTGTTGACAGCCCTCGCCGTGCGTTGGGCCGTCTACGCAAATCGTCCACCTGACGACCGAGTCTATCGGTCTCGTGTGTGCCGTGTGTGGTCTGCACAGGACGCCTTCGAGACCGTTGATTTATATACTCCCCTCTCATCGGATGTAATGCGAAGGTCGCGCCGGGCAGCGTTCTCGGAACGACACCCCAACGCCACCTACACGGTGGGTTGGGTCACTCGCTTAGAACGCGAGGCCACCGAGGCTTCGTGTTCGTGTATGAGGATTCCACCCCTGCGGTCCGCCGTTAAGATGGAATCTGATGTGAGCCCACGGACCCATGCAGTAGTCAACATTGGCGTAGGAACCAATGTGTTTGCTTCCGACGGAGTGCAACCACTTCCGCCGCTGATGTATATCAGCACATTCCGGTTGATCCTGCCGGAGGCCATTGCTATCGGAGTCCGATTTAGCCATGCTAGTTGCACGAGTTTAGACTCGTAGCATATAGCTCAGTAACACGTGGCCAAACTACCCTACAGACCGCAATAACCTCGGGAAACTGAGGCCAATAGCGGATACAACTCTCATGCTGGAGTGCTGAGAGTTGGAAACGTTCCGGCGCTGTAGGATGTGGCTGCGGCCGATTAGGTAGATGGTGGGGTAACGGCCCACCATGCCGATAATCGGTACAGGTTGTGAGAGCAAGAGCCTGGAGACGGTATCTGAGACAAGATACCGGGCCCTACGGGGCGCAGCAGGCGCGAAACCTTTACACTGCACGACAGTGCGATAGGGGGACTCCGAGTGTGAGGGCATATAGCCCTCGCTTTTCTGTACCGTAAGGTGGTACAGGAACAAGGACTGGGCAAGACCGGTGCCAGCCGCCGCGGTAATACCGGCAGTCCAAGTGATGGCCGATATTATTGGGCCTAAAGCGTCCGTAGCTTGCTGTGTAAGTCCATTGGGAAATCGACCAGCTCAACTGGTCGGCGTCCGGTGGAAACTACACAGCTTGGGGCCGAGAGACTCAACGGGTACGTCCGGGGTAGGAGTGAAATCCTGTAATCCTGGACGGACCACCAATGGGGAAACCACGTTGAGAGACCGGACCCGACAGTGAGGGACGAAAGCCAGGGTCTCGAACCGGATTAGATACCCGGGTAGTCCTGGCTGTAAACAATGCTCGCTAGGTATGTCACGCGCCATGAGCACGTGATGTGCCGTAGTGAAGACGATAAGCGAGCCGCCTGGGAAGTACGTCCGCAAGGATGAAACTTAAAGGAATTGGCGGGGGAGCACCACAACCGGAGGAGCCTGCGGTTTAATTGGACTCAACGCCGGACATCTCACCGGTCCCGACAGTAGTAATGACAGTCAGGTTGACGACTTTACTCGACGCTACTGAGAGGAGGTGCATGGCCGCCGTCAGCTCGTACCGTGAGGCGTCCTGTTAAGTCAGGCAACGAGCGAGACCCACACTTCTAGTTGCCAGCAACACCCCTGCGGTGGTTGGGTACACTAGGAGGACTGCCATTGCTAAAATGGAGGAAGGAATGGGCAACGGTAGGTCAGTATGCCCCGAATGGACCGGGCAACACGCGGGCTACAATGGCTCTGACAGTGGGATGCAACGCCGAGAGGCGAAGCTAATCTCCAAACGGAGTCGTAGTTCGGATTGCGGGCTGAAACCCGCCCGCATGAAGCTGGATTCGGTAGTAATCGCGTGTCAGAAGCGCGCGGTGAATACGTCCCTGCTCCTTGCACACACCGCCCGTCAAAGCACCCGAGTGGGGTCCGGATGAGGCCGTCATGCGACGGTCGAATCTGGGCTCCGCAAGGGGGCTTAAGTCGTAACAAGGTAGCCGTAGAGGAATCTGCGGCTGGATCACCTCCTACTGACCGGGATCAGGCCTCTGGCCTGACCCACCTACATTGACTGGTGACCACAAGTCACCGCGAGTCGGCAAGCGCCGACTACTGCATGGGCCCGCTGGGCTCACAAGACCTATCCGAGGCGGATGTCCCCTCACCGGGATGTCGGGTGCAACTCCCGACGGGTCCGTACTTCGTATCGCGGACGAATCCGTCCCCTTAAGTGTGGGATGGCGTTCGAATGTGGTACGGCAACAGATGCACCAGGCCGGGTAAAACCGAGCCTGGGAAGGGTCGATTCGCCCACCATCTCCACCTTGGGGGCGAGTATGAAACCGTGTGTACGTGCGATCCAGGCGTCCACTGGACTCGTTCAGTTGAACGAGTCACAACGACGTTGGCTACTATGCCAGCTGGTGGATTGCTCGGCTCAGGCGCTGATGAAGGACGTGCCAAGCTGCGATAAGCCATGGGGAGCCGCACGGAGGCGAAGAACCATGGATTTCCGAATGAGAATCTCTCTAACAATTGCTTCGCGCAATGAGGAACCCCGAGAACTGAAACATCTCAGTATCGGGAGGAACAGAAAACGCAATGTGATGTCGTCAGTAACCGCGAGTGAACGCGATACAGCCCAAACCGAAGCCCTCACGGGCAATGTGGTGTCAGGGCTACCTCTCATCAGCCGACCGTCTCGACGAAGTCTCTTGGAACAGAGCGTGATACAGGGTGACAACCCCGTACTCGAGACCAGTACGCTGTGCGGTAGTGCCAGAGTAGCGGGGGTTGGATATCCCTCGCGAATAACGCAGGCATCGACTGCGAAGGCTAAACACAACCTGAGACCGATAGTGAACAAGTAGTGTGAACGAACGCTGCAAAGTACCCTCAGAAGGGAGGCGAAATAGAGCATGAAATCAGTTGGCGATCGAGCGACAGGGCATACAAGGTCCCATGACGAATGACCGAGACGCGAGTCTCCAGTAAGACTCACGGGAAGCCGATGTTCTGTCGTACGTTTTGAAAAACGAGCCAGGGAGTGTGTCTGTATGGCAAGTCTAACCGGAGCATCCGGGGAGGCACAGGGAAACCGACATGGCCGCAGGGCTTTGCCCGAGGGCCGCCGTCTTCAAGGGCGGGGAGCCACACGGACACGACCCGAATCCGGACGATCTACGCATGGACAAGATGAAGCGTGCCGAAAGGCACGTGGAAGTCTGTTAGAGTTGGTGTCCTACAATACCCTCTCGTGATCTATGTGTAGGGGTGAAAGGCCCATCGAGTCCGGCAACAGCTGGTTCCAATCGAAACATGTCGAAGCATGACCTCCGCCGAGGTAGTCTGTGGGGTAGAGCGACCGATTGGTGTGTCCGCCTCCGAGAGGAGTCGGCACACCTGTCAAACTCCAAACCTACAGACGCCGTTTGACGCGGGGATTCCGGTGCGCGGGGTAAGCCTGTGTACCAGGAGGGGAACAACCCAGAGATAGGTTAAGGTCCCCAAGTGTGGATTAAGTGTAATCCTCTGAAGGTGGTCTCGAGCCCTAGACAGCCGGGAGGTGAGCTTAGAAGCAGCTACCCTCTAAGAAAAGCGTAACAGCTTACCGGCCGAGGTTTGAGGCGCCCAAAATGATCGGGACTCAAATCCACCACCGAGACCTGTCCGTACCACTCATACTGGTAATCGAGTAGATTGGCGCTCTAATTGGATGGAAGCGGGGGCGAGAGCTCCTGTGGACCGATTAGTGACGAAAATCCTGGCCATAGTAGCAGCGATAGTCGGGTGAGAACCCCGACGGCCTAATGGATAAGGGTTCCTCAGCACTGCTGATCAGCTGAGGGTTAGCCGGTCCTAAGTCTCACCGCAACTCGACTGAGACGAAATGGGAAACGGGTTAATATTCCCGTGCCACTATGCAGTGAAAGTTGACGCCCTGGGGTCGATCACGCCGGGCACTCGCCCGGTCGAACCGTCCAACTCCGTGGAAGCCGTAATGGCACGAAGCGGACGAACGGCGGTATAGGGAAACGTGATTCAACCTGGGGCCCATGAAAAGACGAGCATAGTGTCCGTACCGAGAACCGACACAGGTGTCCATGGCGGCGAAAGCCAAGGCCTGTCGGGAGCAACCAACGTTAGGGAATTCGGCAAGTTAGTCCCGTACCTTCGGAAGAAGGGATGCCTGCTCCGGAACGGAGCAGGTCGCAGTGACTCGGAAGCTCGGACTGTCTAGTAACAACATAGGTGACCGCAAATCCGCAAGGACTCGTACGGTCACTGAATCCTGCCCAGTGCAGGTATCTGAACACCTCGTACAAGAGGACGAAGGACCTGTCAACGGCGGGGGTAACTATGACCCTCTTAAGGTAGCGTAGTACCTTGCCGCATCAGTAGCGGCTTGCATGAATGGATTAACCAGAGCTTCACTGTCCCAACGTTGGGCCCGGTGAACTGTACATTCCAGTGCGGAGTCTGGAGACACCCAGGGGGAAGCGAAGACCCTATGGAGCTTTACTGCAGGCTGTCGCTGAGACGTGGTCGCCGATGTGCAGCATAGGTAGGAGACATTACACAGGTACCCGCGCTAGCGGGCCACCGAGTCAACAGTGAAATACTACCCGTCGGTGACTGCGACTCTCACTCCGGGAGGAGGACACCGATAGCCGGGCAGTTTGACTGGGGCGGTACGCGCTCGAAAAGATATCGAGCGCGCCCTATGGCTATCTCAGCCGGGACAGAGACCCGGCGAAGAGTGCAAGAGCAAAAGATAGCTTGACAGTGTTCTTCCCAACGAGGAACGCTGACGCGAAAGCGTGGTCTAGCGAACCAATTAGCCTGCTTGATGCGGGCAATTGATGACAGAAAAGCTACCCTAGGGATAACAGAGTCGTCACTCGCAAGAGCACATATCGACCGAGTGGCTTGCTACCTCGATGTCGGTTCCCTCCATCCTGCCCGTGCAGAAGCGGGCAAGGGTGAGGTTGTTCGCCTATTAAAGGAGGTCGTGAGCTGGGTTTAGACCGTCGTGAGACAGGTCGGCTGCTATCTACTGGGTGTGTTATGGTGTCTGACAAGAACGACCGTATAGTACGAGAGGAACTACGGTTGGTGGCCACTGGTGTACCGGTTGTTCGAGAGAGCACGTGCCGGGTAGCCACGCCACACGGGGTAAGAGCTGAACGCATCTAAGCTCGAAACCCACTTGGAAAAGAGACACCGCTGAGGTCCCGCGTATAAGACGCGGTCGATAGACTCGGGGTGTGCGCGTCGAGGTAACGAGACGTTAAGCCCACGAGCACTAATAGACCAAAGCCATCATTCATACGCACTGTGACTCATTCACCGACGAATTATCTCGTCGCTGAACGAGTCCAGGCGCAAACTGGATCGCACGTAATCACACGGTGGAGATCGATCGAGACTGGTACTATCGCGGTTCGATTCCGCGACTCGACGTTAGGCGGCCACAGCGGTGGGGTTGCCTCCCGTACCCATCCCGAACACGGAAGATAAGCCCACCAGCGTTCCGGGGAGTACTGGAGTGCGCGAGCCTCTGGGAAATCTGGTTCGCCGCCACCATTCATACCTTTCAGCCCACTCAGGAGAATCGTCTCTCCCGAGTGGGCTTTCCGTATTTATAAGCAACTAAGCGGCTCAATAATGAGTCGTCGACAGCGCCACTTGCGGCGGGCTTCTCGGCTGGCGACTTCACATTAACTTTGTATGGTTAAATTATTTGTATTATATATATGTCTGATGACCATACCAGATCAATCGACAATATGCTGTCTGAGACGCTCCCTGATAATCCTGAAGAAGTTTCGGAAGAGACACCTGCCGAGCAGAAGGAGAAAATGATTACACTATTAAAAAATGCGAAAGAAGATCTAGGGCGGTCACCGTCGCTACGCCAATTCAATTCGCTAGACCTCGAAGTGTCCGGGTATGTTATAGAGAGTGCCTTTGGCACATGGAATGAGGCTAAGCGCGAAGCGGGGTTAGAGGTATATGAACGGGGTGAGGGGAAACACGCCATAACCGAGATCAACGAACAGTATTTCAGTAAATTAGACTCATCGGACAAAGCGTACTGGCTGGGAACGCTTATTGCATACTCATCAATCCAGCGTGGTGAGGGACAGGTTACCTTCCATGTGTCTCGGCCCGTAAGCAAGGAACACTTCGTTAGAGGGTTCTCCAAAGCTATTGAAAGCAAATACTCAATTCGACGCCTCAGCCCTGCACCCGATCAGGAACAAGAGAGAGTCGAGACAATCATTTCAAATCGCACATTTATTAATAATCTCCTCTCTGCTGGATATCCAGACCCAGAGGAGCAAGAGACTGAAATTCCAGCGTTGGATACCAGTCTTCGTGCGCCGTTTGTACGAGGATACCTAGAGTCAGGTGGGTACTTTACTGCTGGTAGTGGATGGGGTATCCCTGTTGACTGTGAGGAAGGTGCTGAGAGACTGCAAGAGTGGTTTGAATCGTTCGGGGCGAAGCGCCCTACTATCGGGCAATCATATGGCAATCCTTGTGCAAGGGTTGCTAATATATTTGATATTAAATCAGTATTTGAAGAGTGCTGGCCTCAAGGAGTTTCTACAGAACCATCTTACACCCCGTATCCAAAGAAGATTCTCAAGCACTTGGAATCGGAGTACCCATATCCAGAAAATGTTGACTACTTGTCTGATTAAGTGAGAAGGAATTGTATCGTCTGACGATTTTGAGACGCAACGAGACAAAAGAGACGCGCACACCATTGCGCAATAGTGTCACGCTCAACTGATGCTTGGTCGGTCTCAGATTTCGACAGCACCGAAGGCGTCGTCGATAACGTTCTCGCTGGGCGCGTTCAGGTACGGTTCAATTGCGGCGAAACTATCCCACCCGCCGACGGCCATCACAACACGTGGGTTCATTTGCTCGTCGACGAGCAGCCGCTGGGCGAATCGACGGCGAAGGTCGTGAGTACTCACTTTCTCGAAGTCGTCGTCACCGGTCGCTTCCGCAGCTCGGGCAGCGGTGCGACGGAGTTCGGTCACTGGGTGGAGTGCGTCGAGGAACTCACAGCGCCAGGGAAAACGGGGACTGGAGCATGTGACGTCCCATCCCCCCAAGATTGGCGCATTTTGTGGCTTGCCGCTCCGTAGAAATAAGCCCGCTAACGGTTCATACCGACGAAAATGGACGACGTGGCCCGCCCGGTCCTGAGTGAGAGAAATGGGAGCGGCGTCCGACCCGTGTCGCCTCGTTCGACATCGCGTGGGGTGGGTCGGCCCAGCGTCTCATTGATCCCGTAGAACGTCCGTCATCGGCGAATCCACTGGGCATATGTAACTCAATATCGGAGGACATGATGGACCGGATACTCTCGGTGTCACCGCTGGCAGACGATTCATACAGTCCCCGTACTATCCTTTCGTTTGTCTGCTCCGTCTCTCTCGATATGTGAACCTCTCGAGTCATAGGATAGCTGCGGCATTAACCGTGGACCTGCACCGAGAGTGTCAGCCGTGCCATCCGAACCGATTAGATCGATGACCGATTCGCGCTGTGTATCTTGCACGACGTTAGATAAACAAGTTGAATTTGTCATTTTGATCACCGGGGATACACTCGCACATTCAACGCTAAAGTTCAACTCTACAAAACTATCTAACTTCCTGACGGCCGGTATAACCGCCCCGAGTTGCGGTATGTTCCAGTCACCTAGATAGACACATTTTTGATGACCGATTCTAAACATCGTGATATGGCAGTTCATAACAACCAAGGTGAAAGTGGGGGTTCCGCCACGTTACCTGATGTGGTGCCATTTAATCTGTCTCATCTCACCCGACAGAGTTGGGAGCTAGGCAAATCCACTGTTCAGGATGAGAAAACGGGGGTTCTCAGCAGATGGGCTCATCAGCATGAGCAGTGGCGATTGTCGGCTTTCGAGGTTACAAGTGAAACTGCGATTATCTGCATCCAGACTCCTGTTGGCCGAGAACGATTTTATGGAGCGATTCAGTTGGAGCTCCAATCCGCTATTCAAAAACTCGAAGCGAATCCATCTTGGCAGCAAGTTGCGTGAGCGCACTTACCGTAATCTCTTATTTGTGCTGTCTTTGGATACAAGACGGTTCTAACAGCGAAGTCGGAAAATAGCTCAAGGAATCATCGGACATGCTGTGATGAACACATACTCGCTCTTGCGTAGGAGATTGTTGATACTGCTGAGCGGGAGCTGTGGAGTCGAAGAGGACAAGGGCACCGCGTCAGCGGTGCCCGACACGAATGATTCCGCTAGATGTGTTTGGCTCGGAATCGGTCGCAGCGGACCTGTTAGAGCAGGTTCGCTGGCGTGACGGTGTTACCTGTCCTCGCTGCCGTTCTGACCGCACGGTCAGAAACGGCAGCTACAGAGAGTTTCAACGGTATTTCTGTAAGAATTGCGACCGCACGTTCAACGACAAGACTGGCACAATCTTCGCTCACTCGAAGATTGCGCTCCGACGGTGGCTGTTCTCAATTTACGCGTTCCTCTGGTTTAACACGAGTCTCCGCCAACTACGGTGCGAAATCGAGGTGACACACAAAACGATGCACCGGCGCATCGAGCGCTCTGGCGAAGCGCTCGATGCGCCTTCTCTCAGTCTTGTCGGACCCGTCGAAATCGACGAAGCGTACGTCAACGCCGGGAAGAAAGGCCGCGAGCGCGACCGAGAGTCGCGCTCGCGTGGCCTGTCCACGCGTGGGCGTGGTACGTACAACGGCGATAAGCCACCCATTTTCATCATCGCTGATCGCGCCACCGGAGACCGGTACGTGATCCCGTCGAAAGCCGCAGACGAATCGACGATTCGACTCCTGCTGGCCGACCGCCAGCAGGAGTCGCTCACTGTCTATACCGACGGCTTTCGAGCGTACGACCCGCTCGAAGCGGACGACGCATTCGACCGTGAATACGTCGTCCACGGTGATGGCGAATACGCCGATGACGAGGTACACGTCAACACCTGCGAGAGCCACGCGTCGCTGACGCGACGGTGGCTCTCGCCCCATCGAGGAATTTCTAAGGACAAGCTGACACAGTATCTCAGAGTGTTCCAACTACGTCGAGAGCTGTATCGAAAACGGGAAAAGATGCTCTCAAACACGCTATCCGGGCAACGCTCTGAAATCAACAATGTGCTACACATGAGCGTTGGTCCCAAATTCACAAACGTCCGATCCATATGCTCTGGAAGTTTCACATTGGTATTCTCGCTGTTGCTAAACCGCTCAACCACACCAACGTACTTTTGCCCCTCTACAAGACTCGTAGCCTCAGTTACCTTCTATGCAGACGTGTGTTTCTCACGACTTTTTCACTACTCTTCATATCTGGAATCTGAGAGCCAGATATCCACACAACTGGTTCTGACTCTTGCTTAGACAGCCAGTCTTAATCAACCATCGAACTCATCGTATCCCGGATAATGTGGCTGCTAACAGGCTCAGAAACGTCTCTCTGAATCTGATTCAGAGAGAGAGAGCGATTCATCCGCTAAGGCTTTTTGTAAAGCCTTGTTCCAAATCCTGTCTCTCCGGGTATGGTTTGACATATCAGGTAATGATTTTCTAGACTAATGAAAATAGCTTTTAACCGAACTGTCATGTATAGATATTGTTCCAGCACCCGTCTCTGACAGTTCACAATTAGATGATGTGGCGTATATACTGCTCTCCATTACCGGATTCTTCGCTAGCTTGGGGATCCTTGATTTGCGTAGTAAGAGAGCCTTTGCGTTTATATCAACTATTCTCGGTACTACCGCTATCGCCTTCATAGGATATGTACTAGGCACTCATGAATGGGTCTGACTCTCACCGCTCTTTTTTATACATGGCTGCCGCGCGCTCCTATTTTGTGTTCCTCTAGCGGGTGAGAGGATGTCTCAGAATATGTCCCGCAGTCGTTCGGAAGCCCCGTCTCAGCCAACCACTCCGAAGTTCGTCGAGTCCATCGCGACAACCGTTCAAGCGCAGTCCGGGAGCGCCGATCTTGAAGCAGTCGTCCTCCGTGCGGTGGCCCAGCAGTCGGACAGCATTGCCCTGCCGGATGTACTCGAACTTCGCTCGCTTCTAGACGTCGACAGCGAGCAGGCAGACACGCTAGAGTCTCGAATTGTGAGCACCATCAACGCCATCGAAACTGAACTTGCTGGCTGGGACCGCCGGGAGGTCCTTGCATGAACTCAGCAGGAACAGCCACACTGGGTGACTTCGGCGCTGGTGGCCCGCGCTCGGATGCGTTAATTGACAAGCAAAGCGCGGCACAAGAGGCCGCCGTCGGTGAATGGGAATTTCTCGCTGTCGGCAACGACACGATCGGCTGGCACATTCCCGACACCGGGGCCACAGTCCTGCTCAAGCGAAGCGACACTGGCTGGACGCTCGAACGGGCGACCAAACTGGTCGGGACGCGAAGCACACTCGATGCTGGGCTGGAGCTTGCCAGCTCGTACATGGCAGAGCGCCCGGAGGGGGCCTCGGCATGGCGATGATCGAGCGCGAGCAGTGGCGTCGTGAGGAACGCCAGCGTGTTGGGGTAGCACTGGCACGCGCCCGGTTCTGGCAGTCAGTCGTTCCACACAAGGTCGGCTTCTGGGAGGCAGTCGACGAGACGCTTCTAGCTCACTACCCGGACTGTCGGTACAAGCGAAGGACGACACTTGATGACTTCCGGGAGGGAGACACATGAGCGACCCAATTCTCGACAAACTCCCCCCAGAGCGGTTGCTGGACGCCGACCACCTACAGCCAATCGTCGCCGGCATCAACTGTATGCACTCTATCGAGACGATCCAGCAGTATCTCGCCTACGAGAACCAGCACGAGAGCCGGACCCCAGTCCAGTCTCGCCTTCGACTGCGGGCACGCGAAGTCCGTCGCGATGAATCGGATGCCGATGAGAAAGCCGTCGCGTAATTTCTGTGCCCCAACGGGGTGAGGGGCGTCCCACTGAGGGCGCTCCGCCTACCGATTATGAGTAAGAACAAGACAGACGAGACGGCTGCACAGCAATGCGACAGCCTCGACATCGACCCCGAGGCCGTGGATATCGGCGATGGACTGAAAACGGCTGAGGGCACGTCTGCACTCGCCGTGGTCGGTGTTGACGCTGAGAAGGAGCAGGTGAAGGTGTACTCACCGTCCAGCGAGCAGACGGTCAATCGCTGGGTCAGTATGGACCTGTTCAGCGTCCACTCTCCGAACGAGGACATCCAAACCGACGCCGACCGTGAAGAGTGGTTGAACGAGACGCTCCCGAAGAAGTCCCGGCATATCGACGGCAACGTGTACCCACTCAGGTACACCATCGACGAAAACGGGAACGTCATCGCGACTTAATCGAGGAATCGTACCAGCCTCTCTTTCGCTTTCTCTCACGCTCACGGTTCCCGAGCGCAAGCGCTCGGGGAACACGCTCCACCTTGGACCGGCAGGCCGGTCCGGCGGTCCCGCTTCTAGAGGCAGGCAAGGCCCGTCGCGATGAACCGGCATCCGAAGAGCGCGTCATCGGGTGATTTCTGTGCCCCAGTGGGGTGAGGGGCGTCCCACTGAGGGCGCTCTACATACCGATTATGAGTAAGAACGAGACAGACAAGGCGACTGCACAGCAATACGACAGTTATCCCGACCCCGACGCCATCGTTCACTTTGGCGATGCCTCGGAGGCACTGGTCGAGTTGGTCGAGGAAACGCTGGAGACTTTGGAGAGCCTGTCAACCTCCCGCGATACATTGCCCGAAACAACGCTACTCGTCGAGGAGGTCGACAATGAGTGACGACCACCTGTTCATCATTGTTGAGGGTATCGGGCCAGCTGACTTCCCCGAAAACGAGGCGAGTTCCTCCAAGCAAGACGAGGCTGTTGCCCTCGCGAACGATATCCATGATCTGATTCGTGAGGAGTATGGCAAGGAAGAGATTGAGGGCGTCATCCCGGTGGTCAATCCTGACGCCCACGAACAGATGCAGGCGACCGAGCTCTAACTGGACGGTGAGAAGGCAGGTTCTTTAGCCGTGGTGCTGGCTGTAACGTCTGCTCAGTAAGCGTGCGTACCTACAAACCGGTGAGAAGGCTTTTCCAGATTCCAACTGGAATTTTGTGCGTGAAACGACGTGCCCTCCTCTCCACCGCTCTTGGGTGCAGTCTCACAATAACTGGTTGCCTCGGCCTTGACGGAGAGCGGAGTGGAGAAGGAACGACCGTCGAAATCATCCCGAGGAACCACACTGATCAACAGGTCTCGCTTTCTGTAGCCGTCTACGCGAGAGATGGCTCCCTGTTACTCGATCACTCGTACTCGTTGTCAGCGGGGCACGGTGACGAATCACAGGGTGTCGAAAATCGCGTTGACCATCTCGTTGTCTCACGAGATGGTAGAGACGAGATAAGACACGAATACGAACCTGCCGGGGATGACCTTCTCTGTTCGCACGACGGGGAAGACGTTCAAATCTTAGTTGAACCAGAAGACATCAGATTCGCGTACTCGTGTTAACTCTCTCCTCCGTACTGCCCACTCCTGCCCGAGAATAGATTCACCCCCTCACAACGACTCTAATCCTCGAATTTTCTGCGCCCCTGTGGGGTGAGGGGCGTCCTAGAGAGGGCGTGCCGCCTGTCATTCATGGCTACCACAGAATCCAGTAGCGACGCCGGCAGCATCGACGAGAGTGAGATTGCAGAGGCCAGCCCGAACAGCCGCACTGTTTCGGCGTTGACCCAAGTGATGACTGTGATGGACTCGGTTGGTCGGGCACGAAACGCCGACGACCTCTTCCTGGTCAACTCCGGGTCTGGTTCAGAGTACCTTGTCGACACTCGAACGGAGAGTTGTGAGTGCCCGTGGAAGCAGTACAATCCCGGAAAAGAGTGCAAGCACGAGAAGCGAGTCGCCTTCGCGACCGGCGAGCGACCCATCCCACAATGGGTCGACGATGACGCTCTCGACGACCAGTTCGGTATGCACGTCGACGGCGAACCTCGAAAAGCGGTCGCTGACGGCGGAGTCATGCAGGTTCGGTTCGACGACGGCGGCGTCACAGACCCCACGGAGGACCCATTGGCCGTCACCTCCGAGGATGAACCGCGTACGAAGCGAGCGAAACGGGAAGACATCGACGTCTCCTTTCTCGCAAAGCCCGGTCGCTACGAGGTCCACTCGGCGTCAGAGAGCCGGTACGAGGTTGACGTGCTTGAGGAGACATGCAGTTGTCCCGATACCGCCGAGCGATGCAAGCACCGTCGCCGGGTCGAGATCGAGATCGAAGCCAAGCGAGTCCCGCGCCCGGATGGGAAACTGCCCGACGCCTGACCGGGCGCCGCAGCGTGTTTTCTGAGCCTCCAGTCGGGTGAGAGGGATCTTCTCAATGTCTTCACAAACTGTCCAGACAGAGCTGTTTGCAGCTGCACAGGGCTGTCCCGAGTGCGACGGCACGCTCGATAGCAGCGGGCGGGAAACGCACTGCGAGAACTGTGGCTGGGTGACCGAACAAGACCAGATCGACCACGGGCCGGAGTGGCGAACGTACAATCGGGAGGAACAGAAGCGGACGGGTGCCCCCCGGACGGCCACTCGCCACGACCGAGGCCTGTCGACGAACATTGGGAGCGTCGATAGTGCAGACATCCCTTCGAGACGGCGTCGACGGCTTGCTCGCCAGCGGCGGCTCCACGGTCGGTCGAAGTACACCAGCAAGCGCGACCGGAACCTTGCTCACGGGCTCGGTGAAGTCCGACGCATCGCGAGTGCGTTGTCTGAAAGTCGGTCGGTGAAAGAGCAGGCATCCACGTTCTTCCGGGAGGCGCAGGACGAGGACCTGCTAGTCGGCCGGTCGATTGAAGGCGGTGCAGCGGCCGCTGTGTACGCTGCCTGCCGATGCAACGGGCTCGTGACGATGGATACAGTAGCTGACGTTGCTCGGTGTTCCGACTCACGTATATGGAACTGCTACCGGACGTTCCTCGTGGAACTCGAACTCTCGATTCCGGTATCGCTCCCGGTGGACTGGGTGGCACGGATTTGCTCGGATCTCCCGCTTGACGTTGCGCCGGAGGTTCGCCAGCGGGCACTCGAACTGGCAGAGCGGGCAACCGAGTCCGCTGAGGTCAACGGGCGACCGGATGGCGTTGCAGCCGGCGCTCTGGACCTCGCTAGCCGGGAGTCAGATATACGACTCACACAGGCGACGATCGGCGAGGCGATGGATCTGAACCCGTCGACAGTCCGTCAGTGGTTCCAGCAGATCGAGGAGCACATCGTTGGTTGAGACATCGCGACGGCCTGTTTTGCGTGCCCCGATGGGGTGCAGGGCAAGCCAGAAAGCGCGTCCTGCGAGAGAACGTATGTCTGTAACTGATACTCCCGAATCGGCGGCACAGCACGACTCCGAGACTGCTCTTGGGTCGGTCCCAGCGCTGCGGTCGCCAACGAAGGTCGTATCGTTTGTCGAACGAGTTCTCGTCGACCTTCACCACGAAGCGCTGGCTGCTCGGTATGTGACCGACCTAGGGCAGGAAGGGGAGAAGACAATCTGGTGTCGGGTCGAGCACACGCAACTGGACGTCGACGCGGAGTATGTTCAGATTCGAGACGATCCACGATTGGGTGTTGGCGTCGAACCGTGTTCGCGAGCGACGGTTCGGAAGCGACTGTGCCAGTGTCTTGACCACGACCGGACTGGACGTGTTGATGTCCGGCCACTGACTGATGTCACGGTGAGCAACGACTGATGACGATACACTATTCGGCAGAGTACTCATGCTCCCGACAATAGGTGAAGAATTATACTACACCAGCGTATAGCATCTGTATATGTCTGATGCAGATAGCGATACTGGAAACGGTGGTCCAGAGATGGTACAAATAAACCTCCGATTGAGCAAATCCTTTCTTGAGGATATCGATGCGACGTGGCAAGAAGAGGGGTTCAACTCACGGAGCGAGTTCCTTCGCCACGTCGCTCGGGATGCAGTGAAACATCCCGCATTTAGTCGGAGTGGGTGGAAACAGATCGCCGCGAGCGAGCACGATCTCCGCGTGGGTGATGCTGAACTGGTTTCGCGTGAGGAAGTCCGTGCGATGATGGATCCAGACGGTAATGACGAGTGACGAGGAGTGGACGTGGAAGTTCACTGAGCGTGCTACTGGGCAATTCAGTGATCTTGATACGCACGTTCAGGACCGAATCGTTTCAAAACTCGATGAGGTTGTTGACTCAACGTGGCGGGAGCCAAAGGATTTCCTAGAGCCGCTGACTGGCGGGCCGTTCTGGAAGCTTCGGGTTGGTACGTACCGTCTTGCGTGTGTACTCGCACACGATGCCTCGGTTCTTGAAGTCCACAGAATCGAACACCGGAGTGGTGCTTACACAGCAGACGACGACTGACTATCGTTTGTTCGTTCTGGAAGGCCGAGATCGCCGAGGGCAGCGTACTGGCGAAGAACACAGAGATGCGGGCAGACGGTCGTCGCCTGGAAGACCTCGCAGCTGCACCAGCCAGCGTGGGTCCCGTTGGGATGCTCGGCCAGCGAGCAGTTTACCGGACAGTCGTCGTCGACGAAGACAAGGAACAGGTCCGGACGACCGCCCTCCGTTACATCGACATCGGCATCGAGCGCAGCGTTCCACGTCGCTGACCGGTCGTCACGAATCTGCCGGAAATCAAGATCGCGGGTCCCACTGGGTTGGCGGGATATCCACTGGTCTGGGGGCGAACACTCGCTAGTCGTGGCGGGGGACTCGGCTGTTTTCATCATGAGTCCTCGTACTAACCATTAAATTCTCAAACAGCAAAAAAAAGTTGTCTTAGAGGCAATAAGAAGCGAATTTTGTGTTTCTCTAGTGGCTGAGAGAATACAATAATGAGCAGTAAATACCGACGTGGTAATCGCGGTCAGAAAAAGCTAAAATGGCGCTGGAAAGACGAGTCTGACAACCGGTCGCTGCCCCAATCGTGGGCCGACAAGGGCCGCACAGAACCTCCCGAAGAAGACGAGGTGCAGCTGTACGCGATCCAGTGCCGGGCAGGGCTCCGGCTTGAGTGGTTGGTCAATACACGAACCGGGAAGTTACTTAGAGGGCCGCTGAGCGAGAAGCCGGGGCTTCGCGTACTGTACGTCACCGCTGACGGTGAACACGCGCTTATGAGAGAGTTGGATGCCCGGGAAACAGACGACAGTTGGAAGCCGCCCAGGCAGTTCGCCAGTGTCATCGCGAAGGACAGAGAAGAGGTCGATCCGGTTCCGGACTCCAGTCAAGACTGCTATCGACGCTTGGTCGAAGACCTGTACGGCCTACTGTAACTACTGTAGAAGGGTTTCTTTGCTTGTGAGCGCGGTTGAAACGACTATTCAGTGAGCGTGCAAATCGACCAGACTTATATGGAACAGTTGAGATTATCTTGGTACTGTGAAGCATCTCTATCGTCGTGTAGATGCGCGGATACGGACTCTCTCGCGCGGAGCATTCGCAGTTCTGACAGGTATTCTAACTGGCATTGCTTTCCTTGCATTCTCCCTGTTACTGGGCAATTGGATACCTATTCAGGCGGTGTCGATATCTGTCACAATAGCTGTGGTCTATTACATACTTGACCCAAATAGCCAAGTCGAGTAAGAGTCGTCACCGAGTTGTTGAGAGAACTTCCCCTTAGACAAAACAGTAGGTAGTTTGCCGTACTGATCAGACCGACGAGTAGAACTCCTGAGCGACGCCAACCGGCAGGCCAGATTTTGTGACTCTCTGGTGGCTGAGAGAGTATGGCTTCGCCACAGATCGACGTCGACGAGATTGTTGAAACGCTTGAGCAGATCCACCAGCGAGGACACAGCGCCCACACCGTTTTCCGAGACTGGGTCAACCTCATGCTGTTCGCACTGCAGCGCCGAGACGACCCATATCTGGATATCGTGGATGACTACCGCGAGCGCGGCAACATGGACCATCCCGACGGGCAACGGTCAGTCGACCTCTTCTCGAAAGCGTTCGGCCAGCTGCAAGAGCGAATGGCAGCCACCGATGCTGACGTTCTGGGCGCTGTCTACGAGGAGTATGGCATGTCAAGCGATGCCTTCGGCCAGCACTTCACCCCACACACCGTCTGCGAGATGACGCTGAAATCGCCGGCGTTGTAGATGAAGGTGATACCGATGCCCGGCAGACAGTTCTCGATCCGGCTTGTGGGAGCGGTCGGATGCTATTGGTCGCCGGTCGAAAGCAGCCAGACGCGCTACTTTTCGGGCAGGACAAGGACCCGCTGTGTGCCCGGATGACAGCACTGAATTGCTGTTTCCTGAATCTGGACGCCTATATCATTCAGGGCGACTCGCTGACCGTTGAGTTTCAACGAGCGTGGCAGACCTCGTACTCTGCGTTGGGCGGCAGCGTTCGCGAGCTAGACGACGAGGAAGTCTCTGAACTTCGTGAGTGGGTGACCGACGCCTTCGAGAATACGGTTGAGGACAGCAACGACCCTAATCCAGAGCAACAGAGAGCTGCGAGCACGGAGGATCGAACAGCTCCAGTTGCAACATCCGTCCCGAGCGAGCAGGCCAGTCTGGATGCGTTCGAGAGCAGCGATTGACGACTGTTTTGTGTGCCCCAGTCGGGTGAGGGGCGTTCCAGTGAGAGCGTCCTGAAAAGAACCATGTCAAACGAAACAGACGAAGATCAAGACACGGCTCCAGACTCAGTTGAGAAGGTCAAACGAACAGATGTCGGCTGTAGTATGGAGGCCCGGCTGAAACGAGGAACCGAAACACGGGACGAAGACAGAATGACGATTGCAGCGGAAGGTGAGACTGCTGAGGAGACGATTGCAGAGTTCTACGAGCTCTTAGAAGAGTACGAGCAGGAGATCGGTGGTCGGCTTCGGGATATTCAGCCCGAGGAAGACGACGAGGAGGCCGACGAGTAGGATTCCCGGCCTTGTTCAGATGTGGAGCAACAACCCGCTCATGTTGCCAGTGACATCCTTTACCAGCGGTAACGGCCTCTCAACACAGCCGCTTCGAACGGTTCCAGGTTCTCCCTATCATCTGGTTTATCAATTCGCTCTAATCACTCCAGCATTACAATCGCCCCGTTCCGGGTCAGTTCGAGCGTAATCGAGTTGTCATCGCTCATTTCGTCCATTATTCGGTGGACCCGCTTTCCTCCATTTCGTCCAGCAACTCCTCCAGTTCTCTCCGCGCATAGGCCGCTTCTTTGAAGAATTGCTCTTCACCGATACCGCCCCGTACCTCCTGAGGGTCTGTATGGGGACAATAACTATCACATGCAAAGAACAGCGGCTCGAGGACTTCGTATGGTTCGTCTGCAGGCACATCGTGATAATCCTGTTTGAACTCTGTCAAGTATCTATGCATAAATTCTGACGATTCCATTTTGCCATTTGTATAGGAAGTTATGAGATCCAGATATTTCTCCGCTCTCTCATTAGCGCTCATAGTCATTCACCATCAATAATCCCGGTACTTTCCATATTTTGACGTTGGTCAGCAGTCAGCTTGTATCCAGTCAAGAACTCTCCATCGTCCACGATAACGTTGTTACCGGTTCTCGAATTGTAAATGTGCGTGACTGATTGATCGCCTTCTAGTCGCTTGTACTTCCTTTCGATTACCTCGGTATCAGGGTCAAACGCGTGCTCAGCGATAGCCTCTTTGAACCGTTCTTTGTTCTCCGGGTTCTTGTTCCCGTTTACACCGAAGTCATCAGCATGCTTATACTTGCTATCGATTTGACTGTCTAGCAGATCAACCTCCCCCAGTTCGTCCATCTTTCGCAGCGTGTCTACGCCTGTAGAATCAGAGTCAGCGTACCGCTGAATGAGTTTTCGTGAGAATACATTGTCTCTGTTGATGACATTCGTGGCATCACGACCCTCGTCAGTGGCGATCTTCTTTGCGTCCCCGAGCAGATCCGCTGCTCGCTCGTCACTTATCGAGTCTCGTCGCACAGCATCCAAGAGCTTGTTATGGAACGTCGTTGCGTCGTAAGAGCTAATTGAGTCGGTTTGTTTGAGTTCATGCCAGGCCTCAGTGAAACTGTCACAGGGACTGTTACAGACCTGCTCATCAAGGAGTGAAACGCCGTCGTCACCGCCACGCGCCACCATCTCGTCGGCTGTCGACTTTTGGTTCGGATCCAGTTCGTCGTAGCGCTTGACGGCCGTCGACAGTTCGTCACTGTCGACCGCGTCGCTGTCGTAGGCCCGGGTGAACCGCCGCTGGGTCGCGGCGTCGTCCATCCGTAACAGCACGTCGGCGGCGTCTTGGTCGTCTCGGCGAGGTCGTTGAGCGCTTGGCGACCTTTCGGGCCGGTGTTCTCGAAGAGATCGGCGGCCTTCAGCGTGGTGTCGTCGATGTCCGTGTTGCCGAGGTAGTCCCTGCCACCGCTGTCGAGTCGGTCGAACTGTTCGGTGACCTGCTGACAGCGCGGCCCAGGCATGTCATCGAGTTTTGCGCTCATCCGGCCGGTCGGCACGTCGGCATTGGGTACGGGTCTGTTCGCTTCACTTGTCGTGCTTAGCTACCCTCGACGATTTTGACAATCCGTCAGGCAGGGGACCACTCAAACGAAAAGAATCGAACACGAGAGCAGTCAGTGATAGCGTTCCGTTTTCGCTAGCGAGAGACCGAGCTGGTCGGCGACTTCCTTACACTGCTGGCCTTCATGTCCACACTGTTTTGGGGGCTCGGTTACGGCGATGAAAACGCCACCCCAATCGAGTTCTTCGACGTAGTAGGCCGGTGCCGACAGGACTTGCTCGCGGCCAATCGCCTCCACTGTTTCGGCGCGGAAGACGTTGTACTCGTACAGTGGTGGCTTGGTCCTCGTGGCAAGGTCTTCGATGGTTTCGTCCTCGCCGACAGCGAGGCCACCGCGGCGGCCAAAACCCCACAGGGGCCCAAATATTTGTGCCATCTCTGCTAAGCCGCGTACATACCTCATTCGTCTATTTTTGACGGTATCTAAAGCCTCCTTTTTTGGATCTTCCAGCGAATATATCCATGTAGTTAGAGATAAGTGATGATATGGTGACGTAGCCAGCAATCCCATCCCAGAATTATCGAATCCTACTTCGATCGTATGATCAATATTTGAATGGCCAGTTGATAAAGAAACGTGACACATCGAAGCAGTAGTCATAATTTCAGCCGCCTCCTCATTGTCGGCATCAATTGTACTTCTATGATCACCATCACGGTAATGAATCTCATGATGTTTTTCGCCTTTTGACCCATCGCCTTGGTTATAAAACATACTAAATAGAGTCTCATGTGCCTGCTGAGAGGGGGGCTCCTCAAATACAAATCCGAGTTCAATACTGTCGTAATCTTTCATTTTTGATGACCTATCCAGTGATTATTTTGTCGCTTGATTCATCAACGACTTTAATATCAACATCCGCATGATTCCACTCATCCATCTCAGATATATCTTTTTCCATCTGTGTAATTTGGGACGCCACTATGTCGTCGTCGCCTATTTTGTTAGCTCGTACTTCCAAGGTATTCCCGTCAAAGGCTACGCTATCGTGCTCTTCCATCGCACTGAGCTTCTTATTGAATTGGGATCTGACTTGTTGTTCATCATATCCGAACGAGCCTTTCGATTCGACTATCTTGCCGGACTCCTTGACTTGGATGTCTAACTCTCCAACCCTTTCTTTTCCATCATAGACTTCAATATTCATCCGCTCGATATTCGCTGCACCGATTTCGTCAGCCCGGCGCACTTCGTCAAGCGCACCGCGAACGTTCCCAGAGTCACGTGCTTGGATGAAATCACTGACGGGACCGCTATTCAATCCATCGACGCCCTCGAGATTGTCTGCATGTCTGGCGAATTTTTCCACGTCGTCGGCCTCAGCGTATCCTTGATCAAGGTTTCGGGCAGCGGCGGTCCGGAACTGGTCAGCCCGGTCGATATCCAAATCAAGCACTTGATAAAGTGCGTCGTCGTCGAGTTCGTCGACGAGTTTGACGCCAGCACCGTCGGTGTCGGCGATGAGCTGCTTGGCCCGTCGTTGCTGAGTGCTGTCGAGGTTGTCGACCTTTTTGACGGCCCTGTCGATCTGGTCG
This sequence comes from Haloarcula sp. CBA1127, assembly GCF_001485575.1. Classification (NCBI taxonomy): domain Archaea; kingdom Methanobacteriati; phylum Methanobacteriota; class Halobacteria; order Halobacteriales; family Haloarculaceae; genus Haloarcula; species Haloarcula sp. CBA1127. The sequence goes on along the minus strand of NZ_BCNB01000004.1, from coordinate 141,340 downwards.
AAGGAGTCGACGCTGTTGTCATCAGCCGCGCGAGCGACGCCCCGGCGGAACGACTGGTCGAGGTCGCCGGAGCCGTCAGCGAGGATGCGGACGGTTTCGCCGTCGGCTTTGGCGATGAGCTCGGCGCCGTCGTCGCCGGTTGCAGCAAGGACATCGTCGGCAGCGTCTTTGCCGCTCGCGTCGAGACTGTCGTAGCGCTTGACGGCCGTCGACAGTTCGCCACTGTCGACCTCGCCGCTGTCGTAGGCTCGAGTGAACCGCCGCTGGGTCGCGGCATCATCAATCTCCAGTAGTGCATCTGCCGCCTTCCGGTCGGTGTCGGCAAGCTTGTTCAGCGTCTTGCGTCCACTCGGCCCGGCGTTCCGGAACAGATTGGCACTCTTTGTCGCCGGTGCGTCAACATCGGTTTTGCTGAGATATCGTTTGGTTTGTGGATCAAGTTCGTCAAACTGCTCAGTAACCTGCTTGCGCTTCGGCCCGGGCATTTTGTTGAGTTTGGCGCTCAGTGTACCCGTCCGGACGTTCGTATCTGGAAGCGTACTATCGATTTTGCCTGCCTGTCGGAGCACACCGGGCCGCACTCCATTTGGAACATGGGATGGAATTGCCGAGTCGACCGCGTTAACGACACGCTGCAGTCTGCGGGAGTAGCTGACTGCTTGGACGCCGAGCGATTCACCACGAGTTAGAGCTGCCGGGAGAACGATTCCAGTCGAGTATCCAAGCGACCATGCCCCACCGAATGTATTGTAGTGTTTCTCACCTCGGTCGAACGGATTTCGGGTTTCATGTTGCTGGCGGGTCTGATCGGCCATCATTCCGGGCATTTTGGAGACAATCGCCGGGTTCGATGTGACCGTCTGTCCGAGCTGGTGCATTTGCTCGGCATACTGCAGCGGGTGAGCGACCATTTCGACTATGCCGACGACTGATTCTTTCCCAACCGTAGTGCCCGCTGAGACGTACCCCATGAAGGAGATGAATCCACGCTCTGAAGCTACAGTGGGCAGCTTTTCATACTCACGAGCGGCCTGACCGTAGGTGTCTGGGCCACTGATGGTTTGTCGTTTGCTGTTTCCGTGAATATCGGTCGTCTCGATGTCAACTGTGGTGGGTGAGAAGAATTTTCCTGTCCCTGTGATGATGGTCCCCACCGCCTCCCGGTCCACGTTGAAGGTCCGGTCAGGATATGTCCCCGCTTCTTCATTGACTTCCGTAACCTGGATCTGGCGCTTTCCGTTTTTGTAGATATTGATAGTGGTGTACCCGCTGTCATCTACAACGCTGAATGAGACGGTATAGCTGGTTCCTTGAGCGTTGTTCGTCTTTACCGAGAGCGGATAGACGACTGGCGCAGAGTGATCATGAATCGCTGGGTCAGACCCTTCCTGTAGTTCCTTCTTATCAGGGATAGTATCGCCGTCAGAATCACGCTGTCTCGGGTCAATCCCGCTCTGGTGTTCTAGCAAGTCATCTACGCCATCTTCGTCTGTATCCCTGTACAGTGGATCAGACGAGACTGTGACTTCCGTCAACTTATTAACTGAATCCCGACTCTCGTCTTTTGTTGCATTCTCATATCGCTCACCTTGGTCAGGACTTGTAGCTAAGTGTGCATTCCAACCTTCCTGTTCAGTTTTATCGGAGAGCCCGTCCCCGTCAGTGTCGACGGCGGTCGGGTCGCTATTGAGTCGATAATAGGACCGCTCATAACTACCGGACTCGTTCTCTATTGAGAGGCGAATCCAGTCTCCGATCTCCTCACCGTCCGGTACCCCATCGCCGTCAGTATCCGGGTCAGTTGGGTCCGTCCGTATTGTCTCACCAGTCCCAGTTTTGAAGCCTCGCTCGATATGATCAGGCACCCCGTCACCGTCGGTATCCTGTTGGAGGCTAAGCCCTACGCGATCGACATATATTCTGGCGAAACCGTTCGTTTCGATGGAGAGGGTGGGTGTGCCCTGGCTTGGTGTCACAGTCGTATTTGCCCAGCTAAACGCACTCTCACCGCTGGTCTCGTTCGATGCGACGACGGTGGACCCGTCTCTTGAGTTGACTTTGATAGAGGCTGTTCCGTTGTCAATCAGTGTTTGATACCTGATGGAAGCGGGGGTCCGCTGTGAGGCTAGTGAGGCAAACGAGCGCGTGATACTGCTCGTTTGGGCGTTGTAACCGAACGCACCAGGGGGGAGACAGTTCGAGTTACAGGGATTCGAAGTATCCGCGTCGCCGACGACTTGTCCAGAGTCATCGGCGTTGAGATTTCTGTTTAGTCTGGCACCGATTGGGCCACCCTCTTGACCCCACCAGTTTCCTTGCGCTTGGATTGGTGGCTCATTTGTATTTCTGATTGCCAGGCCGTTTCGCTGGAACACGGAATCGGTGATCGTTGGCTGCCCGGCTACAGTCGTCGGTCCTGGAACTGATCTGCCGCTGACGACACCGGTGGACGTATTCCGAATTGTCACGTGGCGCGCGTTTGATTCAACGATGTTCAATCCAGTACGAGCGCCATCGACTCGAACATGCTTGAGATCCCAGTCACTCCCCCCAATACCTACCTCGCCACCGCTGATATCGATGTTAGTTGCGGCGAAGTCCAACCGATCTACGTCCTCCGGCGATGAGGTTCCATCACTGATTCGTCTGAGGGCATAGTTCGTGTTATTGAACGTACTATCTCGAATCTGGAACGTGTTCTCCGACCCGGTGAGATAAATGCCACTGTCAGACGCGTTCCGGACAGCTATATTATTAGTAGTTACCCTTGAACCAGTGGACCGCAACACAACTCCATTTTGTACATCTTCAAATAGGACATTTGAAATTCGGGCGTCCGAACGAGACCCGTTCTGGCTAAGCCTGATTGCACCGCCGTTGTACTCGCTGAATTGGCTATTGCTAACGGACCATGAGGAGCCGGTTCCACGAGCAATAATACCGGCGTAGTCACCGGAAAACGTGGAATTCGAGACCGACCAGATGCCATCCCCACTTGCCGTGATACCGGTCCCATTGTGCACGGCAATTCGATGAGCCTCCCATTCATTGGAGACGTCTACCGCGGAGATTGCGGTGTTTCCTCCCGACAGTTCGACCGATTCTATTGCCCATCTGCCGAGGGAACTGTCAGCTTCTATTGGCGCGCGATTTGTAGAACTACGTATCGAAACGTTACGCAGTTCCGTCGGCCCGGACGATGCGGTTGATACGAGCCCACCCCTACTGCCAGCAATGGAAGTGCCCCGAAGACTCCACGTACCAGACTTTCTCGACGCGTCTATCCGGCCATCCACCGTTGAACCCGTAAAATTCCATTGCCCGGTGGTCATCTCTGCGGCAATGTTGTTCTGTGTGTATGTCTGACTGACATCCCAGGCTCCCCTGCTATCTGCCGCATCGATTGACGTTATCAGATTGCCGGCGAACAGATTCGCCAGAGAAACGTTCTGCAGCGACCAGCTACCATAACTGGCGGAGGCATCGAGCGCTGTATCGCTGGCGTTTGTGACTTTGACGGTCGTTAATTGCCAGTCACCACTCGAACCGGCGGCAGTTATTCCGTCGCTGTCGATACTCGCACCTTGGGCAATGCCATCAGCGTTCGCATCCACGGACACATTCGCAAGCGTCCAGTCACCGTTACTGTCGGTTGCGCCAATACCACCGTTTTCAGCTGATATGTTTGCTCTACGCAGTGACCACGTACCGGATGACTCCGACGCGAGTACTGCTGGAGTAGCGGTAAAATTCTGAACTAGTTCAACATTTTGCAGCGACCAGTCGCCGGTAGTACGGTTGGCGTTTATCGGTGCGACGTTGACCGAAATCCTCGTTGCGTTCAGAGACGTGTCTCCGAGCGAGTTCTTTGCGAACAGTCCGTATCGGTTAGCATCGATAGCGACATGATCCAAGGAAACGTTTGCCGTGGCAGAATTTAATTTGATACCGTCGTTATACTCGGATTCAATTGTCGTGTTAGAGAGCGAAAGCGAGTCAGAAATGCCACGTGCTCTAACCTGACCATTCAATTTACTGGACGAGACCGTGACCGACGAAGCAGACCTCATGTCGATACTCGGGCCCTGCGTGTTCGTAATCGTCGTCGAACGGATATTCCAGCGTCCGAATGTAAACCGTGCCGATATCCCTTCATCATAGATTCCTGTGATTGCTACGTTAGAGAGTGTGACATTGCCACTGGCTCCCTGCGCCCAGATTGCCTCGTCTTGTGGATCAATTCGTTCCCACGCCCTCACATCCGGCATATACTCCTGCGTCCCAGCGTAATCAACTACCCCGTTAATGTTGACCCTGTTGAGGACCCAGTCGCCACGTGCCCTACTGAGGTAGAGTCCGGCAGTATCGCGAACCGTAACCGACCGTAGAGATACATTTGCGCTGGAGTACGCCGCAAAGATACCCTCTTCAGCGGAGTTGGAAATGAGTGTTCGGCTTATATTCCAGTATCCCGAAGCGCCTGACATCCAGACTGCAGCTCCGGTATAGCCAGTTTTACCAGTGTCATTGATGTACACTCGGTTGAGAGTCCAGTTACCGGACGCTGCACGAGCGAGGATGCCCATGAAATCCGTCTGGTCGATCTCAACACGACTTAGATGCCAGTCGGCAGACGATTCGCTCGCGCGGATGCCCGTTTGCCCCCCAGTTGTCAAACGACCTATGTCCGGTATTGTGGTTCGTCGAATGCTCCATGATCCCGACGACCCGTCCGCATCGATACCGGTGCGGAACACATTCGAATTGGTTATCGACCAGTTGGCAGAGGAATTCTCTGCTGCGATACCGCTGATACGTGAGTTGTTTATATTCCAATTTCCGCTGCTGTTCCGTGCGTACAGACCCTGATTCGCGATAGCGCCAGGTTTGATGGCGGTAGAATCAGTTATCGACCAGTTACCCCGTGCGTTATTGGCGAAAATACGCTCGATATATGTCGAAACTACGTTCCACGACGACGAACTGTGGCTAGCGGCGAGCCGTCCGATACGAGCGTTTTCGACTGTAATCTCAGCCGTTGAACCGTTGTGTTTCAGTTTCTCAGAATTAAGGTTTCGGAGCCTGACCGACCCGTTTATCTCAGCACCGATGGTTATTGAGGAGAACCGTGTCGCGTTCGCACCGTGCCTTTCGGGCCCGCGACCGACGATCGTCAGCGGCTTATCTATAGTGAGCGAGCCCGCCTCCGTCCTGTTGATGTAGATGATATCGCCCGGCTCAGAAGCGTTGATAGCATCTTGAGTCGAATTGAAGTTCGTAGGTTCCCGTGGGTCCGCCGACTGTAGACCAGGGGTTCCGGTTGGCTGTCTGAGAGAGTGGAACCGCCCTGTCCCCCGCGGGGGCGCACTGAGAGATGCCGTCCGAATACACCCCTCGTCGGGAATTGTCTCGACAGTGGTGTTATTGACCGCCGGTTTCCTTACGTTTGCTGCGATAGTCACGTTATCTAGGGCAGCCACACTGTCGGGGTACGTGGCGTTCTCTGAGATCGTCAGATTCCCGAGTACAGTAATGGAAGCTGGAACTGAGACGTTCGCGGCAACAGTAAAATTTGATAAGACTGTTACATTTGCTCCAATCGTGACGTTCTCGCTGATATACCCGTACTCAAATGGGTTGGAGGAGTTCCCACCAATCGTTGCTCCTGAAGGAACCTCGACGCCTGCAGGGATAAAAAACGGATTAGTGGTGGGTCTTGCTGTTTCACGACTCTCAGGACATCTGTCTAGTCCACCGTCGTCAGTCTCCGTCTGGTTTCGCCGAATGAAAAAGTCAGGATTTTCGGGTTCGTAGTTACCACTGGATGGCCCAACATCGCCACGTGTCCCGAGGCTCATGTTAGCCAAATAGCTCCGGTTCGCCGGTTCGTGTCCCACCGAGGTCACCGGGCCCAGCGAACGCGGGGCTTCGACATCAGCAACACTACTTGTGATATTACTCCCGGCGGATATTTCACTCCGGTTTTCCGGTTCGTCGTAGCCCGCGTCTTCGAGGCGGACTGGATAGGCTCCAATCGGTTCCTTGTCCTGCAGTGAACCAATCCTGACCGAACCGTCCATTACCTCCACCGACCCGTTTGCATTCCAGTCCGAGAGCGAGTCAGTGCTATTGAACTCGTACGTCGAGGACGGATTGCCACCCACCCTATATCTCTCGATAGTCTCGTTTTGAACGAGTACGGTGTATGTCGAAAAGTGGGGTGTCTCGGCAGAAATTGTGTTGTTCGCTGCATCAACCGTCGAGTTCAGCGAGATGTACGTCTGGAGGGTCCGATTATAACGGGCCACTGAAAGCGCCGACTCGGTCCGATTGCCAAGTTTTGATTCGTTGTATTGGAACGTGATTGTCGCGTTCTCGAACGAGTTATTGGTGGTAATATCAACGACAGGGGCGACACGTTGTTCGTTGAGCGTGTCAGATGCCGCGATAGGATTGGTAGCCTCGCTGACCGAGATACTGGCCGCTTGGTTTCCGTTCCCTGAAACCGATATATTTAGGTCGAAAGCGTCGCTTACGGTTGCTGTCTCGAAGGTCTCGTTGCCGTCGAGGACGCCGTCACCGTCGGTGTCGTTGACAAGTGGGTCTGTCCCCAGCTTGAGTTCCTCGTCGTCGTTCAGCCCGTCGGCGTCCGTGTCAGGCAGCGTCGGGTCCGTTCCCAGCTCGATTTCTCGACTGTCGTTCAGCGAGTCGCCGTCGGTGTTGGGTCGGTCGACCAGGGTCCCGCGCTGGGCCTCCGCACCGTTGGTCAGTCCATCACCGTCGAGGTCGCCCGAAGCGTCGCTTGTGCCGTCACCGTCCGTGTCGGCATCGACCGGGTCGAACTGGTCGTTCCGGTATTCGAAGCCGTCTGAGAGCCCGTCATCGTCCGTGTCGCTCACGAACGGGTCCGTGCCGATGGCGTACTCGATGTATGTCCCCAGCGTATCCCTGTCGAAGTCCTCCATCCCGTCGATGACGTCGTTGTCCGCTTCGGTGTAGTTCGTCAGAGGGGACTCGCTATCGTTGTCGGCGGGGTTGGTCTTCGTGACGTTGCGCTCGTAGCTGTTTGGGAGCCCGTCATTGTCACGGTCGTTGTCCAGATAGTCCGGCATCCCGTCGCCGTCGCTGTCGTTTTGACCCTCAACACCGTCGGGGGTCCCGTCGCCGTCGGCGTCGGTGTCGAGCCAGTTGACCGTCTCGTCGAAGTCGACATCGTGGCTGTAATTCTGGCCGTCCAGCGCTTCGGTCCGGGTGCTGATGCCGTCGCCGTCGTCGTCGGTGTCGCGGTAGTTGGGCGTCCCGTCGCCGTCGGTGTCACCGTCGCCTTCGCGCAAGTCAGGGATGCGGTCGCCGTCGCTGTCAGCATCACGGGCGTCAATGACTCCATTGCCGTCCGTGTCAATCGGCTTTCCACCGTTGGTTTCGGTCCAATCGCCGATTCCGTCGCTGTCGGTATCGGTGTCGAATGCGTTGGTGCCGAGCGCGACCTCGACGGTGTTGTTGAGGCCGTCGCCGTCGGCGTCGGTCTCGGTTGGATTGATAGCCTGAACGTAGAGCCACTGGCCGTCGCTGACCGTGACTCGTCCGTCCCCAGTGAAGTCGAAACTCGAACTGTAGTTCTGGACGGAGGCGTTCGTGAGATGAGCAAGCAACGCCTGGCTGTCGACGACGTCGAAGCTGCCATCACCGTTGACGTCCTCGAAGCGTCCATCACCGTTCGGGTCGGTCGGGCTCGCCGAGTCAACGACCGGGTCGGGTGTCACAGCCGTGTTTCCGACGCCAGTGCCGATGCCGGTGTTACCCGCGTCCGTACCGGTGTTGCCTGCATTGCCGGCCTGTGTGAGTGCGCCGGCCGGAACCGCTGCGACGACTGGGCTGGTGACGAGCAGTACGGTCAGGATAACCGCCAACAGCGGCCGTGCCTGCTCACTTACGAGTTCGATACCCCCACGAGTACGACTGTGGCCTCTAGACATGAAGTATTCCAGCGTTAATTCAAGAAATATTTCCGGTTTATTTAATACTGTGGAAATCGGGTTCGATAATATCGATGCAACTCGCTCGTCTCATGAGGATAGTATTGGTTAGCGCTGCGCTGATTGGGAGTACTGCTGTCGTTTCTGGTGCCGGCGGGACAGAGGTTCGACTTTCGCCGGCTGCAGAGAGCATTGATCCGGGCGCAACCGTCGAGTACGAGCTGGTGGTGGGCGAGGCCAGCGGTGGTGTCGGTACGTTCAACGCGACAGTGTCGCTCAACGACAGCAGCGTCGCGACCATCGAGAGCGTCAGGTATGCCGACAGCCCAGCGTACGCCAAGCAGCCCGACGGCGGGGCGTCAGTGCAGTTGGCGGCGACGGGAATGAACACGCTCCAGAGCGGCCCGGTGGAACTCGCGACCGTCACTGTCCAAGCCGAGAATCCCGGAGCTATCGGGCTCTCCGTGAATGTTGCGGCGCTGGGTGACGAGAACGGCAGTGCCTACTCGGTCACCGGCACAGAAGGGCGCATCCTCACCGTCGAAGGGCAGACCGACGATGAGAATGAGTCGACACCAACGCCGACGGAAACAGCCACATCAACGCCAACAGACACGTCAACGCCTACGCCGACTGAGACGGAAACTCCTACTGAGGAAGACTCGTCGAGTTCCGGCGGTAGTAATGATGATGGTGATGACGATGATAGCGATTCCAGTGGCAGTGACTCTGGTGACACAGTAACAGCGACGGATACACCGACAGGAACGGAAACAACGCCGAGTGACATCCCAACAACAACGACGACCGCAGTGACTGAACGCTCGACCGAAACGGACACCGAGGAATCAACCTCGACCCAGACCAGCAGTGGTGGGCCAGCAATCACACCGTCTCAGACCGCGGCCACAGACAATGTCGAGCCGTCTGGGAGCGCACCGACGAATTTGCTTATTGCCGGGAGCATGATCGTCGCTGTTCTCGGTGGGATCATCATCTACCGTCGGTTGTAGGAGCGGTTCCAGAACACACGATACGTTCTCACCTCGCTAATTAGCCCGGTTGGGGCGTCGTCTGTCTGGTCCCTTGTGAAGAGATGTCCGCAAGCTACTCGCCGGAAATAATGTCGTTCGCTTCGTCGCGAGTCCGTTTAGCGGCCTCCTGAGCGTACCCCTCGTGCGTTGTCTCGATGGACTTGTGCCGCAGTACGTCTTGAGCCAGCTGTGGGTTCTCGCGATAGATTTCTCGACCGAGGCCACGGCGAGCGCCGTGTGGTTTCAGCGGCTCCTCGAAGTCATACTCAGACCACTCACACAGGTCTGCCAAGATGTTCCGGGCTGACTGCGTTGTGATCGACGGTGTCGGGTCTAGAGCCTTCGCAGCGTTGTCCAGCCGCGGAAACACGGCTTCGTTCTCGTCGGGCTCTCGAAGTTGTTTCCAGCGCCGGAGTGGATGAAGTGCATCGTCAAGGATGGGTGCAGACTCTCGGGTGCGATTCTTGCCGAACACCTGCATCGTGCCAGCATCAAGATTGACCTGACGCCACCGCAGACCGTTCCGTTCCTCGTCATCGGAGACGGCCACGAGTTCAGCGCTACGGGCTCCAGAGTAGGCAAGCAAGAAGACGAGTGCCTGGTCGCGATAGGCCGCCCTGCGGTCGACACCGTCGCTTTCGCCGGCGTCGTCGACACGAGCGGTCGCAGTGGCACAGATGGCTTCACGGTCGCGTGTCGTCCAGTACTGTTGGTCAGTTTCTGTCTCGTCGGTTGGAAGCGGGCCTTCGGCGTGGTTGGTTTTAGCCGGGTTCGTCGGTATCAGGCCCTCGTAGACGGCCCAGGTGAGAAATGAGCGGACGTAGGCGAAGTACCGCCGTGCTGTTTCCGGCGAGATATCGTCCCGATCGTCGGCTCGGGCTAGCTCACGAGCGTACTGCCGGCAGAGATCATCGTCAATGTCCTTGGGGTTGGTGATACCATGCTGGTCCCGACTCCATGCCGCGAACTTCCGCAGCACGCTCGCGACGTTCGTTCGGTAGCGTCCGGAGTCGATATCGACCAGTCGTTTCTCGATGGCTGTTTCGAGGGCGTCATCCCCGGGAGTAGCGTCGTACTCAGGCGGAAGCCGATCCATGCTTCCCATACAGCGGCGGTCCGGGTAAATTTGGTGGTGCTTATTTCCTTAATACAAACCTACTTCCAAAACCCGAATATCGCCGTTTCAGGCACTCTGTATCTGAATATTCGGGCTTTCTGTGTCTGATAAATTCTATGTAGCTATATCATTCTCGCTCAAGTGTTACTTGAGACTACAAGGGGTTTAGTGGGGCTGTGATGCGTGGTTTCGGCCGATTCAGTGAACGGAAACTGACCCAGATTGCTCTCCAAACTCCCAATCTTGTTGAACCACCAACCATACACGCGAATTTCGACGGGTTCCGACAGCGTAGCCACTCAAAGTCGCTCAATTACGGGGAGAGTCCCCTCTCTACCCGATTCCAGTTTCCTTCTTCAACAGCGTTAGCGTATTGTCCGCTGTCACAATTGGCGAGTGTTCATACTCACCGGTCAACTCTACCTGCACAAGCAGATCAACCGCTCGCCAAATCGAGTACAGCAGACATGCGAACGCAAGGTAGAAGAATCGAAGTCCGAAATGCTTCGATGTCGTCGCGGCCATGAATCGCTTAATCGACCTGTAGCCACTTTCAATCTCCCACCGGTACCCGTACTCAGTAAGGAAGCCACTACCGCGATTGGACATGAACACCGAGTACTGCCGGTGGTCGTCGTACTCTGAGTCCTCTTTCCGTCGGTAGATCAGCGTCGTCTCGTGCCATTCATTCTTCCCGAGATGCAGTTTCCTATCGGTCTCGTATCGATCCTGGCCGCGCTGGAGCAATCGCTTGGCCTGCGCTTTCTCGCTGGTTTGCATCCGCTTCGGGACGACGTAGGAGAGCCCGCGTTGGCTGAGCATCTCCAAAATGTGTTGGCTGTCGAACTCCCGGTCCATCAACACGTTATCGACGTGAACCATCTCCTCAGCCGAATCCAAGAGGTCCTCAACGATTTCTAAGCGGGACTCACCCTTCCGAACTGGTCGTGCGTCCAGCACAATCGGTACTGCATTGCCGACTAATTGGACGGTGGCCCACTGATAGGCGTATTCGTCGGTCTTCTCTTTCGTCCCGATTATCTCGTCCTTGTGGCCCGTTCTATCTCCCGTGAAGGGTTCCGCTTCGGTGATGTCGATGGCGACAATTCCGGCTCGGAAGAACTCCTCTGTCTCAGCGACCTCATCCAAGAGTCTACCGATGGCTTGCCGGTACATTTCTCGAACCTGTTCAACCGAGAGATCACGAATCTGATCGCGATGGGCGTGGCCCAACGGGGTCCGATCCCGGGTCGACTCATAGACGAAACTCCGGGCTCCTTCGTTCGCAGCCAACCGTTCCCGAAGTCCAAGATACGTTTGTAAGTCCCAGTAGGCGTTTTCGTGGATTTCACAACTATCACCACGATCTAACGAGAAGGCTGGAAAGACGATGTGGCTGATGTGGTCCGTAATCGATGCCGCTTCGTCGAGAATAGCTTGATCGTCTGTGTCTGAGTTGTCCGCTCCGTCATCCTGTGATGGAAAGGTCCGTTCTGGCTCGCGTGGAACAGCGACACCTACGTCCTGGGCTTTGATCAGAACCGTCCGCGCAGTTTCCTCAATTGCCTCGCGAAGATCTGCAGTGAACCGTTCGTTCCATGTACGCCATAGCGTCGACTGGTCCGGGACTGTCTCTATGCCTAGTTGCTCACGGAGTTCAGAGTGGTGAGTAAGGTACGTGAGGAGTGCCGTCTCGTGGGTCCAGCCGTGAAGTTCTTTGAGGAGAAATAATCGGAACAGTTGGCCCATCTCGTACTGGGTGGCTCCCGAATACTGTCGTGTGGTCCAAACTCGACATACGCTACTGAGTAGTGAGACACGAACTCGTCGGTGGAGTGGTGTGCCTGATGGTCGAACCATGTGGACGCAACGGTCCAGACGTCTTCTTTCAGGCCGGCGAGAGAACTCCGGTCATAGAGTGGCGTCGAACCATATGCTGACCATTCAGCGTATGGCTGCCGTGCGAGTCGTCGAAAGACAGCGCGTCGAGAATCACGACTTGCAACCACTACAAGATGCTAGTCACGACTTGCCCAAAAATTCGTCTAACTGATCAGTACAGTGACTATGACTTGCAGGCGATAACAGCTCTAATGTTGATCAGAATTGGTCGTGAACGAGACCTGCGGCCGAGCTGAAACCAGACCGTGAAAAGACGCTCTACGATCATCAGCTCTATGTAGCGCCAGCTTCCACGCTCACCAAGCGACATACTCCGCACAGCAACAGGATGACCCCCGCGAGTCCAGTCACGATACTAAGTGGCTCCACGAAGGCACACACCCTGCATGTATTTGATCCAGTGCCTATAGTGTATATACTCCCGTCTTTTTCGACGTAGGTATAGTCCATCGTGTCACCTGGATAGTCAAAATCTGGCGGTGACTGATTCACTGTGGCAATCCCATCAGCACGGAGAGCTTGGTCGAACACGTCTTGGCCCGCTGCTGAAAGGTTATTGTAACTGACTACCTTGTCATCGGGAGACACTTGCGATTCATTCGTCTCTGTGGTGTAAGCTCTGTTCGTCGGCTCCGAGGGAGCATCGATGAGCAAACCAGAGATAATAAGCAATGCTACTGCATATATAATTAGCGCCCAACCGCTGAATCGCTTTTTTGATGTTGATCCCATCTTATAGAATTACTGAAATATATAAGGAATGTTTTTTTTAGTATCCTAATTTATCAGCCGAGCAAGCACGCTCATCTTCTGTGCAAGATGTTATATCCGTTGTGTCTTCGTTAGCGTTCGTCACCGGTTCAATTGTATTCTTTGCACTCCTACTGAACGGCTGTTTCACTCTCGAATCCGCTGGTGAGAAATTGCCTCAATGTGATGAGTCGCTTCGGTCAGTACAGTAGGTGCATTTTTCAGATATGGAAGGCTTTGATGTACTGAAGAAGTGATAGTTGGTATGAGATTGATACTTTTACTGAGTGGAGTACTCCCCGGTGAGGCAAGAATTGAAATGCTAGTACTCCTCCTCATAGTGGGCACTCTCCTCATAGGAGTCCCGACAGTTGGGATGTATCGGGAAGCGAACCAGCACGACAACCACCCGTTCGCGTGGACTGGTGGAATGTTTCTGCTGGCTCTTGGTATTCCCGTATTCGGGCCAATTCTCCTCTGGCTACTGTACACAAGTATCGAGGTCAGAGGCTAAAATCCACAATCATCAATACGCACTCCGATTGAACGGCTGTTTCACTCTCGAATCCGCTGGTGAGAACTCGTCTTAATGTGATGAGTCGATTCGGTCAGTACAGAGAAAGCATTTACCAATTTAATCAGCCAATTGACGTATGCGCCGCCGTCAAGCCCTCGCACTCGTCACCGGTAGTCTCTCGTTGGTGGCAGGGTGTTCCTCCGAATCAGCGACCGATTCCACTCCGACAACCAGCAAGACGGACACAGAGATGACTCCGGAGCCGCAAATACGGGAATTACCGACGACGACACCACCTGACCCAATCGATTGCGACGATGACCCACGCCCGGTATCCCGCGCCGCTGGTGACTCGTACCCAGAACGGGCCAACGGTTTCGAACTGACGGCATCGAAGGATGTGGTCACGATAGGTGAGCGCATCACATTCACGCTCACAAACGTCGGAGACAATCCGCGGGGGGTCGGAGAAAAATACAAATACAATATTCTCCGGCAGCACGACGGGTGGGAGCCGGTCTATTTTACAACAAGCCAAGCCGGTTGGACAGACTTAGGCGTCCGCGTGTACCCCGGCGGTGGCTTTCGGTGGACCTTCACGGCCACCAGCGAAGGAATGGAACGTCGAAACGGCCACAACCCTGATTATCACGTCTGCTCGCCACTCGAACCGGGCGAGTATCGATTCGCGTTCTTCGGGTTGGGAGGTAGCACCATCTCGACGACGTTCATCGTCGAGGATGCTTGACTGACAAGAAGATACGCACTACTGAACGGCTGTTTCACTCTCGAATCCGCTGGTGAGAACTCGCCTCAATGTGATGAGTCTCTTCGGTCAGTACAGGCTGACTACCTGTCATTCGATATATGACGCAAATATTTGGCTTATGCCGATATTCGAGTGTACACTGCGCTAACGATGACGGCACCAATCATGAGCCCGCCAATCCATCGGACAACACTACCGTAGGAAAGCAGTGGCAGCGCCACAAGTGAAATGAATGCCAGTGATAGCCGGATTAATTCGGTTCCTTCGACAGCGATATACACCGTCCCAGCGATTACAAGGCCGATTCCTAGTGCAGCGAGAATAGAAGTGAATCCGAACGAATCTTGGAATGTGAGGCCGACAATAGCAAACAAGAGGCCAATAAGGACGATACTTGACTCGGGGAAACTGGGTGTGTTGCTGTTCTTTTGGAGGGCTTCCATAGAATATATTTGAAATATGAAACTACTTGAATTCTGCTTTTCAGTGCGCACGCTTACTGAACAGGTGTTTCACTCGCAAAACCAGAGGAAAGGAAGATCTGTATCAAAACAGTCTCCAGAGATTCCGAGTAGTTGTAACGGTGCAATCAGCTCTATTACTATTTTGATTTAGTGACGCAAATACCAATAGTGGTCAGCATATTTGTAGAGATACCACTGATGGAGCGAGATGATTTCGACGAGACGGCCCCTGGTGAAATCATTCCCACGACGACACCAAAGGGGACATATTCGGCCTTCCGACCTGATCCGCTTCCCCCTTCAACCGACACTGAACAGCTCATTACACCGCTGGCCGAGGCGACACAAGCACTTGGGCGACTCCACGGTATCGGCCCACGTGTCGGCTCAAGGGAGATCCATGCAAACTAGGCGGACATGTATAATAGGTATAACGGGCTGTATTGCCATATTCTCAGGCTGCCTGAGTGGATCTGAATCTTCTCCAGAAGAATCACTCCCTGGTGATTGGCACGACGAACCAGTACAAGCGAGTGGTGACCCGCTTACAATTGAAAAAGGAATTGGTGAAGATGTAGGCTACGATTCACAAAATGACGAGGTACAGATTGACGGGGTCGGCTCATTGTCAGTAGAGCAATGGCTTACAAAGGAGTGCCCACAGACCGCAGCAAAAACGGTTAACGAAATAATTGACAAAAACTTAGATGATCCATCAAATGTGAGCGTAGCTGTTGCGATGCCGAATAGTCCCGATGAAAAAAGACTGGAAGCTCAACGAGAGGCCTATTTTGACGGAGAAGGGAATATCTTGTCAGAACCCAATATTGAATTCAGCACACTTCGAGACACCGTCCCGAAAGAAATCAATTTGACCGTCCGGTTTCGTGACCACCAGCATACGTGTAATCTCAAAGTATACGTCCGGGATATATGGTTTCAAGAAAGTTGATTCTGTTGAAATACTTGAGAAGTATATATTTTGACCAGTAGCGTGACCGAATGCAGACTCTCTACAGTATGTAGGCAGAAATCGAACCATATGCATTGATCGCACCGGTCTCAACTTCCATGGAAATGCTGAGCTGAGACTACAGCGGGTTTAGCGGTGCTATGATGCGTTGTTTCGGCTGGTTCAGTGATCGGGAACTGGCTCAGATTGCTCTCCAAACGGCCATTTCCTGTTTAAATCCCAACTACATACACGAATTTCGGTGACTTCCGACAGCGTTGCCACTCAGACACTGCGCTATTACGGGTGGAGACCCTCACTATCCGATTCCGGTTTCTTTCTTCAATAGCGTCAGCGTGTTATCTGCCGTCACCATCGGTGAGTATTCGTACTCACCAGTCAACTCTATCTATCAGCTTTCGTATACTCTTCCGGCAATTGAGGTGTCCAAGGAGTACGGTTCTAATAATCGAATACTTTGTGGTGAATTCTTCAAAGTGGAAACCGAGGGCCTATTCATAAGCTATTGTGCTGTAGCGTGAGGTGAATGGGTCCAATCATACCACTGAACGCCGTCAGCTCAGTATGGACGGCGTCCCTCTCTCCGGAACTCGCGAGTCGCATGCAGTTCGGATGGACAATCTCCGTTCACATCATCTTCGCGTCCCTTTCGATCGGGCTCGCCCCGTTTGTTATCTATTTCACTTGGAAAGACGTACGGACGAGCGAGCAGCGGTATGCACGATTGCGCTCGTTCTGGGTGAAGGTTTTCGCCGCCGGCTTCGTGATGGGTACAGTTACCGGGATTCCGATGAGCTTCCAGTTCGGCACAAACTTCCCACAGTTCGCCGAGGTGGCCGGTGAACTGATCGGCGGCCCACTGGCCTTCGAAGCGAAGATGGCGTTCTTCTTAGAGGCCGTCTTCCTTGGCGTGTTGCTGTACGGCCGCGACCGCGTTGAGGACCGAACATACGTCATCTCGTCGGTACTCGTCGGCTTCGGCGCCTGGCTATCGGGGTTCTGGATCCTGATCGTTAACGCTTGGATGCAGACCCCACGGGGCTACGAGATGGTCACCCGCAACGGGATGGAAGTCGCCAAACTAACCGACCCGCTCGCCGCGTTCCTCACCCCGCGAATGCCCTGGATGTACGTCCATATGATGAACGCGTCGGTTATTTCGGTCGCACTGCTGGTCGCGGGTGTCTCGGCGTACATCGTCTGGAAAAAGCCCGACACTGAAGCCTGGAACACCGCACTCAAGCTGGCTGTCGTACTCCTGATCATCTCCGCACCGTTCCAAGCGGTCCACGGCGATGCCTACGGCCGCCACGTTGAGGACACCCAGCCACAGAAATTTGCCGCGATGGAGGCTCACTACGAGACGGGGCAGGCCGACCTACACCTGCTCGCGTTTCCGAAGTCACCTGAGGCACTCACCGACCCGCGGGCCGAGAACCTCGTTACCGTGAGCCTTCCCGCAGTCGGGTCGTTCCTCGCCAGTGGCGGGGACTTCGACGCCGAGGTCATCGGACTGAACGAGTACGAGGAGAACCCCCCCGTAGCACTCGTGTTCTGGTCGTTCCGTTTCATGGTCGGGCTCGGGTTCCTGTTCATCGGGTTGGCACTGTGGGGCGGGTACCTCATGTACCGCGGGCGACTCTCCGACAGCACACGCTACCTGAAGGCGATGATCGCTGCATCGCCGTTCGGCTACGCTGCGTTGCTCACCGGCTGGTACGTCACCGAGATCGGCCGGCAGCCGTGGGTCATCCAGGGCGAGCTCAAGACGAGCGAGGCGGTGTCATCGACGCTGACCGGGGCCGAGGCGACACTGACCCTGGTTGCGTTTGTCGTGCTCTACGTCGGGCTGCTGCTGACTGCGCTGTACATCCTGAAGTGGCTGGTCCGAGAGGAACTCCAGTCACTCGGCGTCCGGGAGTCGAGTGGCGGCCGCTGGCACGGCCCGATTCCGTGGGTGAGTAGCGATGACTGACGCGCTGTTGCCCGTCGACGCGTACCTCGTTGAGTCCCTGCCGGAGATCTGGTTCGGCGCCGTGCTGTTCGCGTTGGGAATGTACGTCGTCCTCGACGGGTTCGACTTCGGTATCGGGATGCTTTACGCGACCCGGACGGACGAACACGAGCGGGAGACGTTCCTGGCGGCGTTCGGACCGGTCTGGGACGCGAACGAGGTATGGGTCGTCGCCTTCGGGACGATGCTGCTAGCGGCGTTCCCGCGCGTGTACTCGCGCCTGCTGGCGGACAACTATCTGCTCGCGCTCGGGTTCGTCGTCGCGTTAGTGTTCCGCGGCCTCGGTCCGGAACTCCGCGAGCAGCGCGACGACGAGCGCTGGAAGCGCTACACCGACTACGCGTTCATCGGCGGGAGCGTGTTTGCGCCGCTCCTGTTGGGGATGCTCGCGGGTCGCTGGCTGTTCGGCGGGGCGACGCTACCAGTGGCGTTGACTGGTGTCGGCTTGGTCGCCGTCTCGGTCGTCACAGGTGCGGCGTTCCTCGCGGCTAAAACCGAGCCCGGCCTAGCGTCAGAACTACGTACGTACGGCATCGGTGCAACACTGGCATACCTTGGTGGGGTTATCGTACTGCTGGGAACTGTTGTCCTGACCGACGCGGGTGGCGCTGCCGACACAGTGCTCTCGCTTCCCGTGGCTGCAGTCGTCACCCTCTCGGTCGCCGTGGGGCTGATCGGGAGCGTGCTGGCCAGACGCGGCCAGTACCGGGCCTGGCTGGCGAGCGCACTGGCGCTTCCCACACTGTTGACGATCTTGGTCGCAATTCTGCTGTACCCGACGATCTATCCGCCGACCGGGCTACTGGTTAGGGAAGCGGTCGTGTCGCCGCTAGCGCTGAACCTCGTGACCGTTCTTGGATTCCCGGTGCTGCTGCTGGTGCTGTGGTACTTCAAGTTTCTCTACGGCGTGTTTCGCGGCCCAATCGAGGGTGAGGGCTACGGGGGGTAACCCTACTGACCTCTCGCCGTTCCGTTCTCTGCTCAGTGCTGGTGACTCTCCGATCGGCGATGTATACGATACGATGGAATCGCATCTTGGCGATTGAGTATCGTTCTCGGTGTTATACATCACTTGTGCCGGCAACTGGAACGTGATCGAGCGGATCGCCACGGATTTCCCATCGGAACACTGACAGGGGCTGAAAGCGGCAGTCAATCACGGCTACTACGAGCGGCCCTAGGAAGTCTCCGTCTCTGGTTTGCGTCAATACTCGACGAACCGCGTCCGGCGGTCCAGTATCGGTTTCGGCTGCCGAGGACCACATTGTGTCGCAGGTTGTCGAACAAACACCCAACTGGGGCTACCGAAAGAAAGTAGTTCCATATGCATTGAGACGACGGGCCAGCGCTGCCGCTGGCCGTCAGGAACCCCCTCGTGAATCAGGTGATTTTTCTGGTGGTCCGAGTCGTTCGGTGCCCTCACCAGAGTCGGGCTCAGCCGAGCGGTCTCCATCCGTTGCGAGGAGTCGGCGTTTCGAATTAAAGACGACAATGAGACTACTGATAGCCATCATAGCGGCGGCAATCAACGGCGTGATGACGCCGAACACTGCCAATGGAAGTACTATGGCATTGTAGCCAGCCGCCCAAATGAGATTCTGCTTGATCCGGCTTCGAGTTACACTTGCCAACTCGAAGACTTCGGGAACGGCATCGAGACGGTCATCAAGCACTACTGCATCGGCGGCCTCAATCGCCAGATCGGTGCCGCTTGACACCGCGATCCCGAGGTCGGCACTTGCGAGTGCGGGAGCATCGTTCGTTCCGTCGCCGACCATTGTCGTCGTACCGCGCTCGCGGAGTCCTTGGACGATCACTTCCTTGGACTCGGGGCGCACGCCTGCGAATACGTGATCAACTGCGGGGTGGTTCGCAAACGTCTCGGTCATCCGCTCGTCGTCGCCAGTCAGTACGACGATATCCCGGTTCGCGTCTGTGATATCTGAAACGACGCGGTCCCAGTTCTCACGCGGCGTATCTCGGACTGTAACGATTCCTCGGACGGCGCCCTCCCAAGCAACAGCCGTGGGATGAGTGCCCGACTCGTAGGCGTGTGTGACGGCTGCCTCGATCTCCGTGGAAATCGTCCACGCGTCAGCATCGAAGGAGTCTGGATGGCCGATAACTACACGCGTATCCTCGACGAGTGCGGACACGGTACGGTCGGCGCTTTTGAAGCTTGACACCGAGCGCGTGGTCGGTGGGGCGGCATCGTCGATCGCAGCGGCGATGGGATGGCTTGACCGACGTTCGACGGCAGCCGCCATCGCAAGTACTTCGTCAGGATCGTCGCCAACGACATCCACGAGTTCCATCTCTCCAGTAGTGAGCGTCCCAGTCTTGTCGAACACAACGACCGAGGAGTCGTCGATCCGCTCAAGTACTGTCTCATTGAGAATAAGCGTGCGATTGTCCGTGGCATCGCGGGTAGCCGCCGCAAGAGCAAGTGGGGTAGCGATACCGAGCGAGCACGGACACGAGACCACTAGCACGGAGACACCGGCCATTATAGCTGTGTTTGGATCGTTGCCAAGGACGAACCAGCCAGTGGCAGTCAACGCGGCAAGTCCAAGTACGAACGGAACGAACAGTACCGCAAAGCGGTTGACAATATGCTGAACGCCTGTGGCAGAACTCTTGACGTTCCAAAGGAGTTCGACGAGGCGATCCATCGTACTGGTTTTTTCTGGACCAACTTCAACGACGATCGCATTGTCTGTAAGGATCGACCCGCCGAGTACACTGTCTCCTTCAGATTTTCGTTGTGGGAGGGATTCACCCGTGATGAGTGCCTCGTCGATTGCGGCAGTCCCGTCGACGATATGGCCGTCAACCGGGACCCGTTCACCAGGTTTGACTAACAGCCGGTCGCCAGGCTCACACTTTGCAATCTCGATGGTTTCAGTGGCCTCACTGTCGTCATCGAGCCGGCGGGCCTTATCCACGCGTGAATCCGTGAGGTCGGCGCGATTTCCGAGCGCAGCGTGTTTGACCCGTGACTCAAGGTGGTTTCCGATGGTGACGATTGCGAGCACCATCACTGCGACGTCGAAGTACGGGTCACGCCCGCCTGTGAAGTAGGCCACCAGCGAATAGAGATACGCTGCGAGTACTGCGATAGCTATCAACACGTCCATGTTTGGGCGACCGACTTTCAAGCTCACGTAGGCTCCACGGAAGACCGGGTATCCAAGTCCGATGAGTATGAGTGTGCTCCAGACGATTAGTGGCCAGAACACCATCGCCTCAACAGTACTCCCATAGAGAAAATTCTCGGGATAGATGCCGAGATATACCGGGTATATGAACAGAACGTAGAGAATCAGCACAGGCATCATCAGAACCGCCGCGAGCGCCGAACGGTATTTGCCGAACTCGACGCGTGAACGCAGTGAGTCGTTTTCTTCGTCGGGACCGTGGGCTCGGTAGCCCAGTCGACTTAGTGCCGCAGCGATCGCGTTGCGATTGATACAGTCAGGGTCGTACACCACCTGCGCCATTTCAGTCGCGTAACTCGCGCGTGCCTCGTGAACCCCGTCCTCTTCTTCGGCAAGGAGTTCAATGAATCCTTCACAGGTCTGACAGTGCATTCCGTCTATCGAGAGGTAGGCCGTTTCGGCGCCCTCGGGGACATCTGGCCTGGAATTCTCGGCCTCAACGCGGTCACGGACGGCCGCAACCGAAAGGTCGACATCCTCGCCGTTGTCAACCAAGTGTGCGACCTCTAGACAGCCCCGACAGCAGAACTCACCGTCAATGTCATCGTCGGTAATCGGATCTTCGATAGGGAGGTCACAGAGTGTACAGGTGGACATGTTACGCAACCGCCCCCGATTCGGAGATCGGCTGATAGTACGGGATATCTGGTAATGGGAGCATGACGCCAAACCGCATGAGTCCCATTGCTACCAGTATGTATCCAAGCCCAACAAACAACACACCGAGTCCGTAATGGACTACCTGTCGCTGGCGCGTGCTCACTGATTGGATAACTGTTCCGTAGAGAAACACACTGGGGACCGTCCCTGCCCCGAGCGCACCGAGCGAGAGGAGGCCATATACAGGTGAGCCCTGAGCAAACGCGTACAGGAATGCCGGATAAAGAAGCATACACGGCAACAATCCATGAAGCGCACCGAGGCCGATAATGCCGATACCGTTGACCCAGCGGTCGACCCGTGTTGAAATGACTGCGTAGGTTCGCGCGAATAGTGAGCCGATACCAGTACCGGCAACAACTCCTTCAACGGCTCCTTGTTTGTAGCCAGCTAACCGGGTGAGTCCCATAATGATAATTGCTACGCCGATACAGATACCGACGACACCCTGAGCTGGCCGGAGAAATCCGGCGAGCCCGATGGTTCCGTACAGTAACGCGCCGGCAGCCCCGAAGACGCATCCGATGGTAGCATAGCTCATCGTCCGGCCAATGTTGAACAGCGTGTGCTGACGCACTTCATACAGAGTGAGTGCGCTCGACCACCGGTCCTGAGTTTCCATACGCTCGGCATAGGTTGCAACGAGCGGGCCACACATTCCAAGACAGTGTGCACCCCCGAAGAGACCAATCAAGAAAAACACTACCAGGCCGTAGCCATTTGTGATGCTAATCTCACTCAACTGTACGAGAACTGCGGATATCATACTCAAGGCTGGCAATGCCAGCATAGATTAGGGTGTACCAATCGTCGTGTGTAGTGGGTTTCGGTTCAGGCCGTGGCTTCGGGGATCGCTAACGTGAATCAGTACAATGGTATGATACCACAGCTAATCCGTTCTCCAGAAAGTGCAATCTTCGACCCGATCAAGGCAGATTTCAGCCCTCAAAACGCTGTTATGGTAACCCACACACGCTCGGAGCTTGCAAGTTCGCTCTAGTTCTTGTTCATACTCCGTTTCGGGTACGCGAACTTTGTATGGTAAACTTCTGTAACAGGTCTTGATGTGTGCAGTTCATAACACCAACGGGTGGTAAAACAGTGAAATCACGCGAAATCTAGCGATTCACCACGGCCCTCTGAATGAAACTGCGGGAAGCATAGCCGTATGCATTGAGAGCTCCAGTCTCAACTAGTGGCCGTATCTGGAAGTTCACAGTTTCGGAGGATGGGGTATTTCCTTCCCAGATTTTGGCTTGTCTTCCGTGACTGTTGCGGTGATTGGGTCAGTTCCAGCACCGACCGTCTACAGAATCTGCTACTTTTGCAAAATTGTGTAGGAACCTGGTGATTTCGAAGAGCGTCGCCACTTTTGCGCAACCGGCGAGATTGAAGGCCCTCAGTCAGGCGGAATCAACACTGACGCGATCAATTCCACACATTCACCCGCTGTCAGGACCGGCGCGTAGTCCATTTCGCCGTCGACATCCGCTTTCAACAAGAAGTCCGTGAGTTGCCAGATATTGTACAAGAGTACCGCACGAAGGAGAACAACCGCACGCGGTAGTCCTTTGAGGACGTCTTCGCAAGGAAATCACCCTTGATGGACTTGTACTCGTTTTCGATCTGCCAGCGGCGGCTGTAGCGCCGACAGAACGCCTCGGCCTCATCTGGCCCGACTCTGAGATTCGTCGCGAACACCGTCGTCCCGTCGCCGCTTGTCGCTGGCACGTTGGTACCGGGAAACAGCGTAAGGGGTGTGATTCCGGCCTTTTTCGATCGGACAAGGTAAGTGTCGTTCCCACTGAAGATGAGATCCTTAATAAACGACGACATCAGCCGTCTCAGAGTCGAAAGACGTTGTTACTGAAATGTTGTCTGTTTGGGTGTCATCTCTGACAGTGGGTTGGGGACTGTCGTGTGCGGTTGTCCGCCATTGGATCCAGCCATTCGCATGGCAGTCAGTGGTTTATGCACCAGTCGTGGTGCAAACAGCGACTCGCGGTCGGCCGAGACGCGAGCATCTGGAACCGATCGTTCAGCAGCTAAGCGGTCGAACACCTGCTCACAGCGCTCTCTCACCAGCGACCAGCAGTCGTCTGCCTCGACCGGTTCTGTCGCGACAAGTCGGCCGATCAACTCACCTAAATGGTTCTGGAAGAGGGAGTACCACAGCTTCTCACGGGCTGGTTGTGGATCGGCTGTACAAATCTCCGACTCGGGATAGAGGTCAAAGTCGATATCACCGACTCGTGGTGTGCAGAGACTGATGTCACCGAAATCACTACACAGTGCGCCTGTGGGTCGGCCGTCGTTGAATACGATGGCCGTATTCTGGAGGTGGGCTTCTAGCGCAATACCCTGTTTGACGAGAAGCGTGAGTGGCCCGGGAATAACAGCGTCGAGATACGCCTCAAGGAACGTCTTTACTGTCTCAGACCGATCCGCCGTGATCATATTGGTGGCAGTGGTATCGAGGAGTGCAGCAAGAACCGACTGGTCGTCCGGTGGAGGACACGAAAGGATACTTGCAGCCGTTACTGCCTGTTCGCAGTCAGCAACGATTGAGTGGGTTGCAGGGTGGCGTCGAATAAGTGCCCCAAGATGACGGGCATCGTCGTAGCCCTCTCCGTCAAAATGGGGGCCATCAGGTGGGTGATAACAGGCGGCAACTGGTTCGGTACAAACCCCGAAGCGGTCGAAGGATTCGATTTCACACCGCTGTCTGATGAATTCTCCGAGCGGTGGCCCGTTGGCAACGACGCTTGGCGACAGCGTGCGGACGGCGTTGGTCGTCTGGACGCCGATGGCGAGTTTGAGGTGTGGCGGCGTGGTGCGTGACGTTTCGTCGGCATCAGGAACGACTGTCCGGAGTGATAACAATGGTGTTGCCGACCGCGAATAGTCTACAATGGGGACAACGTGACCTTTTCGACACGCCTGGGCATAGCGCGCCGGCACCACATGTCTGAATTGCCACGGGTGAACAGGGAGAACGATGTAGTTACTCCGGTCACGACCGGCTGGGAGTGACTGTTCAACCGCCGATGCTAACCCGGGAAACAGGTCATAGAGCCACTCGGAGATCGCTCTCTCGTCGGCCGACACCGACAGCGTGCGCGTCCTGTGGACCGCAACAAATCGGAGGGAGATTGAATCGGTGAACTCCGGCGTGAACGACAACAGCTCTGTCGGCGACATATTCCGCCGCAGCTTTGCACCCGGATGGATCGGGTGACCACCGGTCACGAGCCGATCAAAAAAGGCACCAGTGTCGGCGGCTGGACGTGGTCGGTCGGCTGTCGGTACTGGCGTTTGGTCGAGATGGCTCCAGAGAGTGTGCTGACCGAGACGCGCCAACGCGAGGTTTGCAACGCTCTTGCCCACCTCCAAGCGGAAGCGGTCGGCGTCGTCGGCCGTTGGAAACGCTTCTTCCCGTTCGAGAAGTCTCACGACTGCTTCTGGACTCCCAACTGGATTGACTTCGTCGGGACGACAGATCACAGCCCACTTACCAAACCGAAAACGACCGTACGGCCCACTTGTTACAACAGGGGCAACGACAGAAGCCGTCACAGCTGGAAACCGGATCACGAGCAATTGCTCGGCCTCTCCTGAATCGGGAACGCGCTCTACGAGTGTCGCTACATCGTCCGCCCCTGGAACCGTGTCTACCGCCGCTTTCGTGGCCCCGTCGATGCTGACAACCACTGGCTCTGGAATTCCTGCTGGAGCATCCCGAGCCAATCCACCGAGCAACCGTTCGAGGATCGATCGTCTAGCGTTGACCAGTTGGCGGCGGTAGCCTTTGTCAGCGGGACTTGCAAAGTCGTGTTGGTCGGCATAATAGTAGGCTGCAGGCAGTCCACTTCGTTCGTGTTCTGTCAGTGCTGCGTGGTCGAGCAGATCATCCTCACCGTTTGTATCGGATAACAGCCGTCGTGTCATACGGCTTTATTTTAGGCTGGCCTAAAATCATTTTTGCATCCAGTCTTTGGGGTTCGGTCTAGTGTTGCTGATCGTTAATTGTTGTTTACAGATGGTTTTGACGTCCGTTTGAGGAACGCATCGGGAAGCGAGTCGGTTTCGCCCGCCTGGACACCCCAGAGGTTTGCATAGAGACCGTCCTCGGCCAGCAGTTCTTCGTGGCTTCCACACTCGACGATCCGTCCGTTATCGAGTGTGAGGATTGTGTCAGCATCCTTGATTGTTGACAGTCGATGGGCGATAACAACAGTGGTCCGATCGGTAGTGACGCGATCAAGTGACCGCTGTATCAGCGCCTCGGTTTTGGTATCGACGCTGGCTGTCGCCTCATCGAGCAGGATGATATCGGCGTCCTGGAGGATAACTCGTGCCAGCGCAATCCGCTGACGCTGTCCTCCGGAGAGTTTGACGCCCTGCTCACCGACGCGGGTGTCGTATCCGGACGAAAGCGCCTGGATAAATGTGTGGGCCTCGGCAGCCCGGGCGGCTTCCCTGACCGCCTCATCGCTCGCATCAAACTGTCCGTACCGGATATTTTCGGCCACAGTCCCATCGAACAGCACTGTTCCCTGACTTACGTAGCCGACTGACTCACGGAGATCACCAAGACGGACGTTCTGTACATCGTGGCCGTCGATTCGGACAGTTCCCTCGTCAGCATCGTACAGTCGTAACAGGAGCTTGGCGACTGTCGATTTACCGGCTCCCGTTGGACCGACCAGCGCTATCGTCTCGCCCGGCTCAGCAGTGAAACTAATACTGTCGAGAATCTGCTCGTCGGCTTCGTATGCGAAGCTGACGTCATCGTATTCGACATGGCCATCGACGGTATTGAGCGAAACAGGGTCGGTTGACTCGTGGATGCGGACCGGGACATCGAACAGACCACAGATTCGCTTGCCTGAGGCGCGAGCGTTTTCGTACCAGTCGACGATGTTCGACAACTGTGCGAGCGGCGCGGTGAGCTGTTGGACCAACAGAATGAACACGACAAACTCGCCAACGCTAAGTTCGCCGGAGAATCCCGGGGGTGGACCTGAGAAGACCCAGATACCGCCGATAATGAACGTTGCGAGCAGGGCGGTCCCCGTCAGCAGCTTCATCCCCGGTCGGTAGAGGAACGCCAACTTTGAGACGTCGACTCTCGCCTCAAACAATCCATGTGAAACACCCTGCATCCGCCTGTTTTCACGTGCAGCCGTGTTCGCTGTTTTGACGAGTTCGATCCCACTGATTCCGTTTTCGATTTGCGTGTTCAGCTTCCCGATCTTCGAGCGTAGGGTTGCATACCGTGGTTCGACAACGCGCATGAACCACC
The DNA here is from genome assembly GCF_001485575.1 of Haloarcula sp. CBA1127. Taxonomy (NCBI): domain Archaea; kingdom Methanobacteriati; phylum Methanobacteriota; class Halobacteria; order Halobacteriales; family Haloarculaceae; genus Haloarcula; species Haloarcula sp. CBA1127. The sequence continues at coordinate 114,641 of NZ_BCNB01000004.1, read as the reverse complement.
ACGTAAAACCGACGAGGAATGGAACGACAACTAACGTGACAACGGCGAGTTGTGCATTCGTGTGGAACAAGACGACCGAGATTCCCACAACAATGGCGAGAATACGGACACTCTGGCTCAGGGCGTTGTCGAGGAACCGTTCAAGATTCGAGGTGTCGTTATTGAGGACTGACATTACCTCGCCGGTCTGTGTGTCGTCAAAAAACGACATATCCAAACGCTGGAGCCGTTCGTAAGCATCAATCCGGATCTCGTGTAACACTTTGTATGCGAACACGTTCATTGCTACACCACGGACCCAGGTCAGCGAGGTCGTGACACCGAGTGAGGCGCCGATGAGCGCCACCGACAACCAAAACTGCGCGGTCGGTTCGACAGGTAGCCACGCTGCTGGGACCAGCGGGAGTCGGTAAGGACTTTCTCCGGTGAAGACAGCGTCGATAGTCGTCCCGAGGATAAGCGGCGTCACCAGCGTCGCGGTGTGGGCACCGAGACTGGCCACCAACCCCACCCCAAGCCAACTGGCTTCTGGACGGCCGTAGTTCAAAAACAGCCGGAGAAGAGGGCTTGTCACCTCCTGTTGGCGTGTTCCGAGTTCACCTGTACCGGAATCAAATTCATCTGAACTCACAGCTGTAACCAACCACGTTTTAGACAGCGGTTATTTATAGAGACTGGCAGAGTGATCGGTCGTTTGGGGCCGTTATTTCCAATTACGTGGCGTGTTGACTGCATTCGTCAGTTAGAAGCGTCCCTGAACGATGTCTTTCACCCGCTGGCGGTCGAACAGCTGTTTGTCGTCGGCTACCTCGGGGAACCGTTCGGGCTCGAACTCGCCGAACTCCTCGGGATAGAGCTGCTGGGCGACCATCTCGGTCTGGAGCAGGTTCACCAGTGGGCCTTGCGAGCCGAACGCACCGGGATAGATGTTGCCCTCCTCGACCGCTTTCAGCTGGCTGCCGACCGGATCGGTCTCCATTGGCTCAACGAACTGCTTGTGGAACGCCGACGACGAGAAGCTATCAGTGTCGCCGGTGGTTTTGATTCCCCAGTGGACGACGATGATCTCGGGATCGACGTCAAGCAGCTGTTCGTAGTCAATGGTTCCACTCTCGACCAGCTCAGGGGTGAATGAGCTTTCGATGCCGAGATCCTGGTACGGTTTCATTTCGATACCGTCCGCGTCCGTATTCATCGGATAAAACGTCCCTTCGCTCGGATTAGTGGCACTGTTGACAAGACCAATCGTCGGCTGGCCGCCATCCGACGGGAGCCGCGATTGGATCTCCTTCTGAAGGTCGTCGTGAACAGACACCATTGCCTCGTAGCGCTCGCGTTCTTGGAACAGCTCAGCAAGCCGCTCGAAGGCCTCGTACAGCGAGTAGAGTTTGTAGTCGTGGAAATCTCGTCGACGCAGGATGTTGTTCCCGAAGAAGGGAGCAACGTTCTCGCTGATTTCCTGGGTGTCTGCCTCGTCCCATGAGTCGTCCCAGCCGGTGCCATGCATGTAGTTGGGGTCCATCAAGATCACATCGGGCTCGCGCTCGTAGAAGATCTCCTTGTCCCAGCTAACCGCTGACATCGACTCTGTCTCCGAGCGCGGCGGTACGTCCAGCCCGAACGGCTCGAAGAGGAATCCGGGTATCATGTTAGTCGACGTCAGGAACCCATCGCGTTTACCCAGTGCAAAGGCCATATCGGCCCACTCGCCGTTGTTGACGATGTAGGTCTCAGGTACCGACTCGAAAGTCTGACAGCCTACTGGCTCGATACAGGCCTCGTAGCTGTCTGCCTGTTCTGTCGTAGTCGACTCATTGGAGTCATCCGTGTCGTCTGATCCAGATATCGACGCACAGCCGGCCAGTGCCGAACCGAACGCGAGGCCCGTCCCCGCGAGTAGCTGGCGGCGTGTTGATCGGTTGTTATATCCCATATTTTTAGGCTAACCTAAAAACACTTAATCCTTGTCGTTTCTGTTTATCAGAATTGTCCAGACCTACTGAGAGTCGGGCCGACTGCCGGAGATTCCCACCGGATCGAGCGACGAGCTCCTCAGCAGACGCCGTCTGTCGGCTCGGTTGAATCCCAGTGAAAAACTGGGACTGCCACTTGATGGGTTACTGTCGGTCGACTTCTGAGAGTGGGTTGGAAAGCGTTCCATGAGTTGCTACGTCCGGACGCGTGGAACTGTCCTCATAGCCGTGTCTCACCATGCGGTTGCGGTTGAGGCAGTACTTTTTGAACCGAGGTCGGTAGAGATCGAACAGTTCGAACCGTGCTTTGAGTTCGGGGAACCGGGCCTGATAATCGTCGATAGCCGCTCGGATCTGCTGCCAGAACCGTTGTTCGGAGTAGTTGTGGTGGCGAGCCAGCAGGTCGGCCATATACCGAAATACACCGACAAACAGCGTACCGACGATTCGGTGACAGAGTGACTCCGGCCGTGCCTGATGAAGAATATGGTGTTTGTATCGGTCGTCGTCTCGAAGGTCGTTCGGAAGCATAGCGGTCAGCTCCGGGAAATCGTGGTCACTGATGGCCACCTCGTCGACGAAATCTTTGACAGCAATCCGTGTCGGATATCCATCGTCATGGATGAGGATAACGTTCGTCCCATGGGGCATGAACACTAGGCCGTACTTGTAGAGGTAGTGGAGCAAGGGGTCGAGGAGTGTGCCAAGGAACTCATCAAGCCAGGCTCCGAGGTCGAGGCCAGCTTGATCTGCCAGCTGCGAGACGACCGGCGTACCATCGAGATCTTCGTGGATGAGCGCAGCCAGCGTAAGAGGGCGCTCGTCGGCATCAATGAGCGATACCACGCTCTCCCGCCAGACACAGCCAAGCAGTTCGTGGTACTGGTAGGGAGCCTCGTCGAACTGTGAAAACGTCGGGTGTTCGTAGTTGACGCTGGCGATCTCTCCCGGAAGTAGTAGTTCGCAGTCGTCCCGGAGGAAGGCGTCGTTGTCCCGAGTCGACTTGATGAACTCAGTTATTGCCGGGGCGGCTTCGGCCTGCTCGCCCAAAATTCCCCGATAGACGTTAGTGTTGAGTACGCGAATAGGGAGTTTCACGTGGCGCTTTTTAGGATCGGTGACGTTCGAGAACGTCCGGATTGACTGCTGGGGGAGGTATTCATCGGGCCCCTCACCCAGTGGGACGATGTTATCGGTGGCGATATCCTCGGCGAACAGCTGGACGATGCTGTCGTTCCACTGCCAGTCGTGGACCGGCATCAAGAAGTAGTCGGCTGGATCGAGTCCACGGTCGACCAACTGTTCGTAGAACTGGTCATAGGAATCGCCCAGTTCGTCGCTGAGCAGCTCAGTGTGTTCAAGCCCCTCGACGGCCTGAAACATCCCCCGGTCACGGCTCACCGCGATCCACGAGAGGTGCTGACGCTGTTTCGACTCAGGAGCGTACTGACGGTAGTCATCGTAACCGAAGCCGATCCGACCCTTGTTGTAAGTGTACCATGGGTGGCCCTCCATCTCCCCTTCGACCGCTGCAGAGGGAAGGTCGAGTATCGACTCCGCGTCGTGTTGGCTTTTCCGGGCCCGAATGTGGGCGTCGGCGATGAGCGTGTTGTTATACTCTCTGACGAGGTGGGCAGCAGTCGTTGGTTCAACACCGATGTACTCTCGGGAGTCGAGTAAAAACTGGATAGGGTCGGTCGCCGAACGCCACTCTCCGCTGCCGTTTCGTCGACGAATCGTCCCCTCACGGATACGATAGCTGTCGAGGGGTCGCTGCTGGGCCGAGAACCGGTATTCGACGCCGTCGGTTAGCCCGAGGTGGTACTGAGTCCAGGAGTCTCCGGGCTCGTTCTTGTCGGCCGGAACCGTGTTTATCGGTACTGGTAGTACAATATCCTCATACATGAACTCCGCGAGGACCTTCCGAAACAGATCTTGGTTGACTGCTGTCCAAATCTCGTCGGTAAGTGCCGACTCAAGTTGCGAGAGGTTCTGCATTACTGTTCCTCCATGGTCGGTTCGACGGACCGGTGTGATCCAGCGCAATCGGTTCCTACTGTTAGAGGTGTCATACTTTTAGGCCTACCTAAAAATATAAAAACTTTTTGACCTCTTTGGCCAATTGGTACTGTATTCTGACTGGTTGGGTCTACAGGAAAATTTTTAGGTTGGCCTAAATAAATGTCGATGCAGGTGTACATGACGTCTACAAACAGAGTAAGCGAGATATGTGCCAACGAGGGGATCGATCTCATTCGCCTGTTATTTGTTACCCAAAGCGGGGCGGTCAGGGCTCATGCAGTCGATGTTGAGAAAGTCGACTCGGCGGTCGAAACCGGTGTCACAATCTCCGAGCTGGTCCAGACGTACAACGCGTTCGGTCGACGCGACAAGGACGGACGGTTCGACGCGGCGGGTGAGGTGATACTTCAACCCGACCCAGAGACGTTTCGGCGGCTCCCGTACGCCGATCGGGCTGGGGCAATGCTATGCGATATCAAGACACTCGATGGTGAGCCATGGGCCGTCGACGCACGGTCCTCATTGCGAGCACTCCAAACGGAGTTCGCCGACGCCGGGCTGGCTCCGTCTGTTGCGTTCGAAAGCGAGTTCCACCTGTTCGAACAGCAAGATGGAGAGAGCCAGCGTGTCGGCCATCGGGGTGCCTACTCGACGGCAAGCACACGAGAGACTCACGAGACGATCCTAGCGATCACTGACGCGCTCAAGACACAAGAGATCTCGGTCGAAAAGTATTATCCGGAGTACGCTGCCGGGAAACACGAAATCGTCACCGGCCACCGGTCGGGACTCCGGGCGGCCGACGACTACGTGCTGCTCCGGGAGACAGTCGACAGCGTTGCGCGCAAGCAGGGTTACCAGTCGACGTTTGTTCCAAAACCGTTCGATAACGCGACCGCTGGCTGTCACATTCACCTCTCTCTGTGGGACGACGACAACGTGATGTATGACGCCGATCAACAGGGGCTCAGCCGAACCGGTCGGCAGTTCGTCGCCGGCGTGCTCGAACACGCGCCCGGACTCTGTGGACTTGCTGCCCCGACGGCCAACTCGTATGCACGATTGCGTCCGCAATACGGTGCGGCCGCCTTCGCCTGCTGGGGACGAGGCAACCGCGAGGCACTCGTTCGGATTCCGGCCCCAGACCCACAGAACCCAGCGGGCTCGACACGAATCGAGTTCCGGGCGGCCGACAACACTGCCAATCCCTATCTCGGGCTGCTCGGTCTGCTGGCAGCCGGACGTGACGGGATCGAACGTGACCTCGAACCGCCGGAACCGGTTGCTGTCGACCCTGGATCCCTCTCAGAAGGCCAACGGGCCGACCGCGGTATCGACCGGCTCCCTCAGACGCTTGGTGAGGCACTCGACGCGCTCGAAGCCGACACGACGCTACAGCGCGCGCTCGGTCCCGACCTCTTCGAAACGTATCTCGGCGTCAAACGCAGTCACTGGGAGGCCTTTACTCGAAGCGCCAACTCTTGGCAACGAGATCGGCTCCGGAGCGTCTACTGATTCTCGCCGGCGGTCGTGTTGTCGGTGGAACTGGTGGTACGAGTTCAAAATTCTCTGATATGTTACCAGTATCAAAGCTTTTATGAATTTTTAGGCTGACCTAAAAACACATCATGCAAACAGACAAATCAGATGGCCAACCATCGTCGGCCGACTCTCCACCGAGATACAACCAATCGAACGAACAGTTGCAGCGGAGTCAGAAGGCACGTGAGTCTAATGCTCGGACCTATCCACGGTCGTTACCGTTTGCCGTCGAGCGGGCACAGGGTGCTGAAATCGTCGATGCCGACGGCGAGACGTACATCGACTGCCTTGCCGGAGCTGGCACGCTCGTACTCGGACATAACCATCCAGCCGTGACGCGGGAAGTCGAGCGGCTGTTAGCTGAAGACCGCCCGCTTCACACGCTCGACGTGACGACACCCGAAAAGGAAGCGTTCGTGGACACGCTGTTCGAGAGCTTACCTGACGAGTTCACCGACACCGCTAGGGTCCAGTTCTGCTCTCCAGCAGGCACTGATGCGGTCGAAGCAGCCCTCAAGCTCGTCAAAACCGCGACGGGAAACCGGAGCGTGCTCGGTTTTCAGGGCGGTTATCACGGAATGACCAACGGAGCACTCAGTCTGATGGGAGATACGGCGGCCAAGGAGTCAGTACCAGGGCTGATGTCGAACGTCCACCACCTCCCGTATCCCGATCCATACCGACATCCGTTCGGTTTGGACCCGGCTGATCACGAACCAGTGAGCCGGTTTGCCGAACGTGTGCTTGCCGACCCCGAGAGTGGTGTCACCGACCCTGCCGGACTGATTCTTGAACTGGTGCAGGGTGAGGGCGGTGTCAACCCGGCCCCGATAGAGTGGATACAGGAGATTCGACAGATCACTGCGGAACACGGTGTTCCGATGATCGTTGACGAGATCCAGACTGGGATGGGCCGGACGGGCGAGACGTGGGCGTTCGAACACGCCGACATCGTGCCGGATGTAATCACATGTTCGAAAGCAATCGGCGGTGGGCTTCCGCTAGCAGTCGTCATGTATGACGAGTCTCTGGACGAGTGGGAGCCAGGTGCTCATGCTGGCACCTTCCGTGGCCACCAGCTCGCGATGGCGGCGGGTCGGGCAACGATTGATTACATCATGGAAAATGATCTCGATGAACACGCTGCGGTAGTTGGCGAACGTCTAAAGGATCAGCTGACCGAGATGGCTGCGAACTTTGAGGTTGTTGGTGACGTGAGGGGTCGTGGGCTGATGTTGGGCGTCGAGTTCATTGACCCGGAGGCCAGCAGCGAACTCCCACCACCTGACGGTGAGCTTGCATCGGCAGTCCAAACGGCGTGTTTCGACCGGGGGTTGGTGATCGAGACCGGTGGCCGTGACTCAGCGGTTGCGCGGTTCCTGCCACCGCTGACACTCTCCCACAGTCAGGTCGACGAAATCGCTAGTCGGTTCAGTGAGGCAGTCGAGGCGGTTGTCGACGACAGCTATGGGGGGGCAGTGTGAGATCCCACGATCCGGATGCGATTGGAAGGGAGCAACTCGATGGGCGCACGCTCGGCGAACGGCTGTTCCTTGGGACACCGGAGGGGAACGACGCCTACGCGGCGGCGATAGATCACTGTCGGGACGCGGTGATCTCGGCGGTCAGTGAGACCGAGGGTCCCTACTCCGGAGGGACGTATGCGGCACACCAGGACCGACTCGACCACGAGACAATCCCCGAGTCGGGCGAGCCACTCAAGGAGGTGATCGACGACCTCGCAACCGATCTCCTCGAAGCATCTGTATACCCAACTGACAAGGCCTGTAACGCGCATCTCCAGTGTCCGCCGATGGTACCAGGGTTGGCCGCCGAGGTGATGCTGTCGGCGCTCAACCAGTCGCTGGACTCGTTCGATCAGGCCCCAGCTGCGACGGTGCTTGAAGAACGGTTGATCGATGACCTCGCCTCGTTGTTTGATCTTGGAGAGAGTGCTGATGGTGTGATGACATCAGGTGCAACACAGTCGAATTTCCAGAGCCTGCTCCTCGCACGTGAGTGGTACGCCGCCGACGCGTTCGATCACTCGGTACGGGCGGCGGGGCTGCCACCAGCAGCCAGCGAGCTCCGGATCCTGACCTCGGCCGATGCCCATTTCACTGTTGCGCAGGCGGCCGCCCAGCTTGGACTCGGCGAAGATGCCGTGATCGCGATCCCAACCGACGACAGACATCGGATGGACCCTACCGCACTCGCCGACGAACTCGACCGCCTGGAGCAGACCGACTGCAGACCGTTCGCGCTGGTCGGGATGGCCGGGACGACCGACTTCGGGAGTATCGATCCGCTGCCGGCACTTGCCGATCTCTCCAACGAACATGGGCTCTGGTTTCACGTCGATGCGGCCGTGGGTGGGGCACTCGCGCTGAGCGACAGCCATGCTGAGGCCCTCGACGGTATTGAGCGCGCTGATTCATTGGCCGTCGACTTCCACAAGCTGCTGTATCAGCCGATTTCTTGTGGGGCCTTCCTGCTGGCCGATGGGAGTCGGTTCGATCTCATGGGACGAAACGCTGCCTACCTCAATCCAACTGGCGACCAGGTTCCCAACCTCGTCTCAAAATCACTGCAGACGACACGACGGTTCGACGCACTGAAACCGTACGTCGCGTTTCGGACGCTCGGCCGCAAGGGGATGGGGAAACTGATCGACCGGACCATCGAGCTTGCCGACCAAGCCGCTGATATCGTTCGCTCAGACCCGGCATTTGAACTCGCCTGCCCTCCGGAGATCAACATCGTGACGTTCCGGTATACACCGGACCATGACCACCCAACGAAACCACCTGGCAAATGGGCCGATCAGGTAAATCGATGGGCGCGAGATCAGCTACTTCTCTCGGGGGAGGGCGTCGTTGCTCGAACCGAGGTCGACGGCCGCGTCCATCTGAAATTCACCCTTCTGAACCCACGTACCACGGCTGACGATGTACATGACCTGCTACTCGCCCTGAAGGAGGATGCGGCCCAGGCCGAAGCCCAAGTCACCGCCAGCCAGCCGGACCAATCGGACGGTGAACTCGATGTTTCACCTGTTTGTGGATCGGAGGTGGAACAATGACTGGTGTCAGCGCTGGCTGCGAGACTGCAGCCGACCGCGCCGAGTCGGCAACGCTGCACGCGTTTCTGAACTGCTATCTCCGCGAAACCGATGCCGGTGAGATTGTCGGCTCCAAGCAAGCACTTTCGGACGCAGCTTCCGAGGGCGACGCGGTCCGTATTTTGCTGCCACAACAGCAGTTCGAACTGATCGTCCCGCTCCGCTATGAGTCACCGACCGGCCGACACCTCTTCGAGCTGCCCGCCTATGGCCGGGCCGCTGGTGGCGAGCCGAAACCGATTGATGCGGGAACGGTCGCTACGCTCTGTCGACGGGAACTCGCGCTATCGGCCGACACCACCACTCTGACGGAGGGTACTGACCTCCTCCGTCGACTGTTCGCCTCACGGCAGGCTATCGAGCGCTTCGTCTCAGCGCGCGACGATGCCTGCCGAGCGACCGATGAGCCCATCCTGTTCCAAGAGGCTGAACAGTCACTGATCTACGGCCACCATCTTCATCCGACACCCAAGAGTCGGGAGGGAATCGCCGATCACGAGGCACCCACCTACGCACCGGAGCTCAACGGATCGTTCCAGCTCCGGTATTTCGCCGCCGATCCGGATCTCGTCAGCCAGTGGTCGACCGACGAGCGACACGCGACCGACTGGCTTCTGCTGGGACTCGACGAGGCCCCCACGGAGCTTCCGGCCAGGGCTGAGCGCGCCGTTGACAACGGTCGTCTCCTGATCCCCACCCATCCGTGGCAAGCCTCCTACCTCATTTCACAGCCACACGTTGAGGGGGTACTCGATGAGGGACGACTCACCGATCTCGGTGCGTTCGGGCCGACGTTTTATCCTACCACCTCGGTTCGCACGCTGTGGTCGCCCGAGGCTCCGTTCATGGTGAAAACCTCGCTCGCGGTCCAGATCACGAATGCCGAGCGCACGGGCAAGATTCCGGAACTCAAGCTTGGGGTAGCCGCGGCGGAGCTGCTGGATACCGGGTTCGGCGACCGGATTACCGACCGTTTCCCACAGTTTTCTATCCTGCGGGATCCCGCAGCGCTGACACTCGATGTCGGTGACGGTCCTGAGTCCGGCTTCGAGACAGTGCTTCGAGAGAACCCGTTCCGCGATGAGGCCGCAGCAAACGTCTCGCCAGTCGTCGCACTTTGCCAGGACGGGATCAATGGCCCATCACGGCTCGCTCGTCTAGTGAGCGATATTGCCGACAGAACGGGCCGGTCCACCAGCGGTATCGCTAGAGAGTGGTTCCGGGAGTATCTGGCCGTTCTACTCAAACCAGTGATCTGGATGTACCTCGAACTCGGTGTCGGTCTCGAGGCCCATCAGCAGAACACCCTCATCAGACTCGATATTGACGGCTGGCCGGTCGAAGGGTTTTATAGGGATAATGAGGGGTTTTACCTCCCCGAATCACGCTGCGAGGAGATCGAAGGCTGGCTCCCAGGCATCACCGACCGTGTCGACACGGTCTGTCCCGACAGTATCGCCGACGAATGTATCCGTTACTACACGGTCATCAACAACGCGTTCGGCGTCATCAACGCCCTCGGAGTCGCAGGGCTCGTCGACGAGACAACACTCCTCAAATCTCTGCGATCCGCAATCGCCGACCTAGCCGAACACGAACCAGCTGCATCCAGCTTTGCCACTGCACTGCTCGAAGAGTCACATATTCCTGCCAAGGGTAACCTCCGCACGCGGTTCGAGGGCCGCGATGAACTGGCGGCACCGCTCGAAGAGGAGTCGGTCTACATCAGCGTCGAGAACCCACTTGTCACTCGGCTCTCAGAATCACGGGATTGAGCCCACATCGCTCACGCCTGCTCGTCAAGATCGGCAATGCGGTCGTTCGCTCCCGAGATATCCGCGAGCGACTCGCCATCATAAAGACGCTCGATGAGTGCGGACTCCGCCTCGTCGGTTCCGGTGTAGTGCTCGATAGTTCGGTCGATCCGATTTTGGGGGACGAACACAACCCCGTCTTCGTTGCCGATTGCGACGTCGCCCGGCTCCACCACTGCGCCCCCGACTTGGACTGGGACGTTGATATCCCCACCCAAGCTTTCTCCCAGCCGTTGGACCGTGCGGTTGGTCCGACCGCGAGCAAACACCGGGAATCCGATCTCGGTGATTGGCTTCGTGTCGGTCACTGAACCGTCGATAACCACTCCCCGAACGCCGTTCGCCACGGCTGCGTGGGTTGTAATCTCGCCCCAGGGGGCGTTTGTTTCGTGGCCACCCATCTCGATGATGATCACATCTGTTGGCCCCGCTAGCTCGATTGCCTTGTGCACCATCGTCCCGTCGACGGGGGGAATCCGTACAGTTAGTGCCGAACCAACCACCTGTGCTGACTGGGCAGTCCGCATAAAGCTGAGTTCTGGTGACGAATGCCCGAAATGATTGTGATGGCCAAGTTCGTTTGGGTCGACCTGTTTGAGTGTTTCCAGCTGTTGCTCAGCTGGCCGATCGATATCACCGATTACCATCTTGTCATTGTCCCTGATATCCACTGGCTACCGAATGAGTTGTTTTGTAACATACAAATTGTATGTTATGTTAACTAATAATAAGCCTACTGAAATTTAGACGGGCCTAAAAATCCGCCTGGGAGTGATTTTGTGTTCTTGACAATTTACGCAGATGCACCGCAAAGCACGGCTTCGGCAAGCCGCAAGACCGCCGTCTGAGCGCGAGACCAGTTGTTCTCTCTCCATCCTAGAGTCTACGAACGTGGAGCCCCTCAATGTCGGCTCAGTTGCGGTGCATCGCCGTTTTGGAGCCGTCTCGAATCGTTTCAACTGCGGTTTGAGTAGGAATTCACTCCTTCCGTCCGTTTTTGACAAGTTCAGCTAGCCGCTGTGGGTGTTCCATAGCGAGTTTGAGCAGTGCCTCGTGGTACTCCCGCTTCGGGATATCTCGCAGGCCGGCATCACGGAGTTCCCGCTTCACTTCGAAGTCGAGCGTATCCTCGAACTCATCCCACGTATCCGAGCGTGGGTAAATAGCCTCCTGAGAAGCGTCGTCATAGGGAAACGCCGGCCGCCGCTTCCAATCGTTACTGTCGTCTGTAGAGTGTTCCGACTGTCGGCTATCGGTCTGTGTCGTGTCTGGCATCGATTCCGTCTCAACCGCATCGTCGGCAGTGTTGGTGTTGTCCCCGTCCTGCTCGGCCGCGGCATCTTCGAGATCGTCGAAGCCCATCAGCGACGCACCTCCCCGATCTCAACGATTTGTGCGAGTTCGTCGTAGCACTGGAGTTGATCACATTCAGCGTCGTAGTCACGCAATGGCACGCCCTCGTCGTTGGCATTGTCGATGGCCGCGCGGTGGCGGATGCCTGGCAAATTGCCATCATATGAGCCGTTGTCGATGGCGTCCCAGTCATCTGGCGAGATGTACGCGTAGTTGGGAACGTGCTTTGCGACGGCTTCACGGGTCGTCATCTCTCGTAGAAGTCGGCGGTCACGTGTTTCTTGGTCGATGCGGTCGCTAAGGTCTGTCGGCGTGACGGCGAGGATGTCGAGGTCGAAGTATTCACGAGCCTCCATGACCAGACGTTGGACTGTGTTCGTAAGGCCGGTCTCGTAGCCGTTCTCCGGTCGCAATGGAATGATGATGTTCCCCGTCGCGTACATCGCGTTATCGTTGAGCTTCCCACGGTTCGCTGGGCAGTCGATGATTATGTAGTCATAGCTCTCGCCGAGTAGTTCGCCGACGAGTTCTTCTTTCAGGCGTGTCGTCCCCATTGTTGCCTCCTTGAGTCCGGACTGGACATCCTCCAAGTCGACGTGGGCAGGGAACAAATCGAGACCGTCGCTCACCTGCGTGATGTAGTCATGTGGGTCCGCACCGTTGAGCAATACGTCAGCGGCGTGGTTTGTGTTCCAGCGCTCGCCCCGGTATGCGTCGTCGTGACCTAGGATGAGCGTCATGTGGCCATTATCATCAAGGTCAATCAGTAATGCGCGCTCGTTCCGATGTGCAAGTTCGCGACCAAGATTGATTGCGGTCGTTGTCTTACCGAAGCCACCCTTGAGGACGCCTACACTGACTGCGCGTGGGGTTGACTCATCATTCATAGCTGACTAATCTACCTTAGGTGGCTTAGATATTGTGGATTAGTCACCTAAGGTAGATTAGGTGGGTGAGGTGGATGAGGTAGGTTAGGTAGGCGGGTTAGCTGGTGTTGAAACGGCAGCTGGTGTTGGTGGGGTTCCGCCTTCTAGGTCGGGGCTGCTCTACGAAGTCATGGCCAACTCCGCAAAACCGAGTGACACAATGCCGTTGGCCATGTCTATGAAATTGCTACCCAACAACCAGTTGTATCTGCCATGTTTATTGGTCACTCCCGTTACAGTTTTTGTCACCCCCCAGCTGGTGGTTCTAAGACGTGTCCAACTCAACAGAAGACGGTAACGGCGATGCATTACTGGCCGAACTTGCAACCTACCAGAACCGAAAGCTCTTGCTCTGGCAGCTTGCAGCAGACGGACGTACGTTCTGTGGCCTGTGTGACGACTGACGGCGACGGGGCCTACGCCCGTCTTCGGTCCCATCTGCTGACCTTCGAGGTTGAGCCGATGGAGCGACTTGAAGTGTAGGTTGCTCCAGCGGTCAGTACAGGTGGTGCAGCGACCACCCACACGAACGGAGTGAGTGCGGTATCCTGAACGCGAGCGAATCAAACACACACCGAGGCAGGAAAGGGTAGTTCGCAGATTCTCTGAACGGCTATGTCACCGAGACCAGCGTCTGACCAATAGCGTTCAACAGTGGCACTGAAGCTACTCCTCGGGCATCCACGCTGGCCGGGATACCGTCGCGTTTCCAAACTCAGAAACGTCGTATATCGTCTGCTGAGTGAACTTATCGTTCCCTCTCGTGATGTTGAATTCTGCGATGTATCCTTCCTCGGCAACAATGATGTGACCGGTTGCGGTATTGGCTGGAGCAAAGTCAGGATTTCTGATACCAGTCACAGTGTATCTGACAGCTGTCGTTCCCTCAACGATGACAGTCTCTGTCGCGTTTATTTCGAGACTCAGCAAGGGCCGTCGAAGTCCCTCGTGCGAGGCGACACGGTCTCGTTCCCAATCCTTGCCGGGACGCTGGTCAAGTTCACCTGTTATCCGATCATACTTGTACACACCATCAGCGTTATAATATGTGTGTGACTCTGTATCGAACCTCGTATCGACAAACTGTATTTCGGCGGTGCCAGCATCGGCATCGAGCGTTCGCACTATCGTGCGGTTCGTGTCTCCGCTGATAGTAACCAACCGGCTTTTGCGAGAGGTGTTCTTCACTGTCGCAGAGTGTGTTTGCAGTGCAGTGGAGACGTTTGAGATTGTAATCCCCTCCTGAGACCACCCCGGTGGATAAGAAAAGTTCTCCACCGTCGATTCGGGAGTCGGAGCCTGTTGGTCTATGGTAGGCACCCCAGCACAGCCAGCCAAGAGGATGACAACGACCAGTGTTACCGCAGGGAGGGAATCTTGAGGGCGGTTGACCATATCAGCACAAATTAGCTACCAGTAAAGATGCTTGTGATAGCTCTCTATCAAGACAAGCAATGTATTCGAAATAAGTCCGTAGCGATTCGATAGCCGAATTTGGACGAAAAATCAGTCACTGGTGCTCAGAAAGCAGGTCTACCTTTCACTTGGTTCACTCGCTTTCGCAGGTGAAGAAACTACATCCAACGATTGGTATCACACGCATGGGACCTATTTTTTCGCCCCAGTCGGGTGAGGTACGTCCAATGAGATCGCCCTGACGGGATCATGGCATCGAAGACCACCAAAAGCGGTCAGAACGGAGAACAAGACTCAACAACCGAACCCACTGAAGCGCAGTTTCCAGAACTTACTGTTGATTGTCACGTAGTACCTCAGAAACAGGATACCGGTCTGAAGTTCCAGTCACCGCTCGTAGTTGGGGGACTCGCTGTGAGAGTTCCGCAGGCGTGTGGCTGTCCGATCCAAGAACGAACTGGATTCCATACTCAGTGAACAGATCTAGCACCGCTGGGTCAGGATGTACCCGGCCAAGTGATCCATGGACGCGGCCAGCATTCACTTCAGGGATTGTCTTGGAGTCACCAAGCGCCCGCGCAACCCGGTCATAATCGTCCCGAGTTGTGTGCCGCCGCAATGCTGGGACACGTTCTGGGAGGTCAAGATGCCCCACTACGTCGAAGAGTTCAGATTCGATGAGTGCAACTACCGCATCGTAGTACCGCTCGACTGCTCTCCGGCGTTGGGTTGCGGACGCAGTGCCGTACTGCGTCCCACTGGTGTAGTCGTACTGGTCGGCGAAGTGGACGCTCCCGATAGTGTATGCGAAATCGGCCGTGTCGAGAAACGACGCAATTCGCGATTCAGTACCTTCGACGTAGCTTACCTCGGCGGCATCATACAGTCGGAGGTCAGTCGTGTCTCTGGCAGCATCAATAGCTTTCCGACGTTGTTGATACGTTTCGACGAGGTCGTATTTCGCACGTCGCCCGAAGTCGTCTTCAGTGACGATACAATGATCGGTCAGCCCGAGTGCAGACAAACCAGCCTGCTCAGCCGCCGTAATCATTGCATCAAGATCCGACCCATCCGAGTATGTAGTATGTGAGTGGATATCGGTCTGCATCAGGTCTCGCTCTCGCCGCTTACGTCATAGAGTCGTTGCCCTTCCAGTTTCGGAACGATGTCACGGCTGTTGAACGCGAGTGTGTACTCGTAAAGATCCGTCCGCTTGATCTGGGGTTTCTCCTCGTACTTCGGTCCCTTCCCGAACTGAACGACTTCTCGATAGATTTCGCGTTGTTCCGGTGTCAGTGGCTTCCCGTGCAGTTGCCGAGCAATATACAGCGCGCCAACCAGATCCTCGGGTGAGGGTTTTCCCTTTGAGCCGGCGGCAACGAAATACGTCTCGCGGTCGCTGTCTGCGAGATAGTTGGCAACCGCTTTCCCGTTAGTCAAGCCACCAACGAGGATATCGATGTCGTCACCGCCTGCTAAGCGAAGATCCGTGACTGCGTTCCCACCGTTGGTCGAGGTCATCGCAGTCGGTCGACCAGCGACGTCAATATTCTGCACAAAGCTCGGCGAATTGAAGAAGTCGTATCCTTCTTCGCCTCGATAATCTGGACCGGAACTCCCGCCGATTTTCGCGTCTGGATGCTCAGCCTTGAATGCTGGTTCGTTCCCCCGTTCCTCGGTAATGTAGATATACTCCGCGCCATTTGCAAATAGCTCCGGGACCGTCGTCGAGAACTGCGCTACGTCGACGACGACATAGTTCCCTGGATCAGGGTCATCCGGGATCTTTGCTCGTCCGAGGATAATCGTCTCCAGCAGTTTCGATTCGAGTGAGTTACCAGTAATCAAGCTCACATCTCTCACTCAATCCGTCATGTCAAAAGGATCGCTAAGAGTGCTATACACCCGTTACACTCGATATATATGCCTCAATAAGTCTGTACAACACCAGTAGATCCCCTGTACAACCAATCGGAACGGCAGTCTGAGAGTGAGAATGAGAACACGAAGGGGGCGGAACCGTCAACGGTGGAAAGACATTAGAGGAGAAGCGCGAGCGCGGCAACGACAAGGAGAGAGCCGGCAAAGAAACCGACATCGACGGGCCGGATCTGCATATCTGCCAGTCGAAGCTCCGTGCTTGCCTCGTCAGTTAATGAATGCGAGAATCCCCGGGCTTCCATAGCCTCGACAGTGACTCGACTTCGCTTTGCGACATTGAATATCATCGGATAGAACGCACGTACCGATAGCTTCAGCAGGTAGGCGTAATGACGCCAGCGGAATCGCCCGGGTGAGTCAGGAGCCGTACTCCGTAGCCGGAACGAATTCACCAGATCGTGGTATTCCTCAAACAGTACTGGGAGCATCCGGTAGCCGTACGTGATGAGGAATGTGAACTGTCGTGGAACCCCGAGACTTCTGAGGCCCTGAGAGAGGGTCTTTGGGCCCATGCTCGAGAACACTGCCAAACTCGATACGGAGATGATCGTTAACTTCAGCGTGTACGGAATTAGCGCTCGAATTGCCGCGATGGGATCGCCCGTGAAGACAGTCACGACAGCGTACGATCCTAATGTCGTTGCCACAGTAAACGCCATCAGCCCGACGAGAAACAGACTGACCCGTGACAGGACTGCGAGCACTGACACGAACGCTAGCAGTCCGAGAAGGACGGTCGTGTCGTAGAACAGCCACGGGACGAACAGGAAGACGACGTACCAGAGTAACAGGACTCTGGGGTCCAAGCGGTGGAGGAACGAACCCTCATTCTCGTAGGCCGTCCGAAGCAAGTCAGACTTGATCGCCTCGACAGACGTGGCATCGCGAAGCGCATCGAGTGCCGTCATCACTGCTCCTCCACGGGCGATTTTGCTGTCTCGGTCGACGGACTTGCCGTGTTCAGTCGGTCTGTGAACGCCTCAACTGTGAGCGGTGCGGGACTGAGACCGAGTTCTGTCCCCAGGCGAACCACTTGCGGTGGGTGAAGGTTTGCTTGTTTGAGGGCAGGAAGGTCAGCAAACACGTCACTTGGCGGACCGTCAGCGATGATGTCACCGTCGTCGAGCACGACAACACGAGTCGCCCACGATGCCGCGAGTTCGAGGTCGTGTGTCGCAATCACGACCGTCTCGACACGCTCGCCTGCCCGGTTGATGGTTCGACCGACCTCCTCACGGCTTGCGAGGTCGAGACTGCCGGTTGGTTCGTCAAGCAAGATAATCGACGGGTTCGTCGCCAGCCCGATCGCCAGTGACGCCCGTCG
The DNA here is from genome assembly GCF_001485575.1 of Haloarcula sp. CBA1127. NCBI lineage: Archaea > Methanobacteriati > Methanobacteriota > Halobacteria > Halobacteriales > Haloarculaceae > Haloarcula > Haloarcula sp. CBA1127. The sequence continues at coordinate 97,209 of NZ_BCNB01000004.1, read as the reverse complement.
CTGCTGGCCGACGCTGAGCAGACGGCCATCCCGGGACTGGAGGTTCTCCAAGTCGAGGAATTCGATCACCTCATCAACTCGCTGCTCAACGTTCGGGTAGTCCCTATCATCGAGATAGTGGGCGACATCAGCCCGGACACTATCGTCGATAAACATCTCTTCTGGGTTCTGCTTGACGTACACCACCTCCTCGGCCAGTTGCTCCGGGAGTACATCTTCAGTGTCCGTTCCGCCGACGGTTACCGTCCCTTCGTCGGGTGTTTCCAAGCCAGTCACCAGTTGCATGAGCGTGGATTTCCCAGCACCGTTGCTGCCGGCGAGGACGACTCGTTCGTCCGGGTAGACATCCAGTGAGAGAGTATCGAGAACGTCTTTCGTCCCGCTCCGGAGTGTATCATATGAATGGGAGACGCTATCAAAGGAGATGACAGGCTTCCCAGTCTGGTTCACTTTCGATGATCCATCAGTTCGTGCTCCAGTGTTGCTGCCGTAATCGGTGAACAAATCAAGGCCATCCGCAAGAGTCACCGGGAGTGGGCGAGCATCATCAAGGATGCGCTCGGCGATACGCGTGACCTGTGGGGGATGGACATCCTGCCCTCTGAGATCTTCGAGCTTATTCAGAGCCGTCTCGACCGGTAATTTCCAACTGACAATGCCATCCTCAACGAGGACAACGCTATCACAATATTCGGCGATGAACTCTGTCTGATGCTCGATAGTGACCACGGTTTTCCCATGGGTTTCGTTGAGCATGGCGAGACGGTCGTAGGTCTCTCGGGCGTTGACTGGGTCAAGCTGTGCCGCTGGTTCGTCGACGACAAGGATGTCGGGGTCTAGCGATAACGCTGCTGCCAGCGCAACCAAGTGTTTTTGCCCGCCGGAGAGTTCCCAGACGAAACGGTCCTCCAGCCCACTCAAATCAAGCAGATCTAGTGTTCGGTGGACTCGCTCGCGGTAGTCCTCGTGCCCATAGTTCATCGGGGCGAACGCGACTTCCTCGAAGACAGTCGGACTGACAAGTTGGTTGTCGAACTCCTGGAACACGTAGCCGACATGCTGAGAGAGGTCTGCAACAGAGCTTTCCGAGACATCGTGTCCAGCGACGGTAACTTGTCCTTGCATATCCCCCTCGTAAAAATGGGGGATGATCCCGTTAAACAACTTACACAGCGTCGTCTTGCCGGACCCGTTCCCACCGATGATGGCGACGAACTCGCCGGGTTCGATTGTCAGATCTGCCCCGGACAACACGGCTTCCTCAGCACCAGGATACTGGAACTGCAGTTGTTCAACGTCAATGTGAGAGTTATGTGTCTTTGTCATCATCTTATGCCGTTTGCGTTGCGCGGTACCAGACGATGGAGGCCACGATAGCGGAAACGACAATCGGGACTACAATGTAACTCTGGCCGAACGTCGCGAGGAATTCCGGCTCCCAGACGACGTTGACCGCTCCACCAACTTCGCTGGCAGCCTCGGCCACAAAGGCGAGCGGGAAGGCGATAAGCACCGCCAACAGCGCCTTCGGCGAAAAGCCACGCCACATCGACCCGCCGCGTTCACCCTCAAACGGTTCCATACCGAGCAGCGGTTCGACTTTCCGGTGAAGCTTGGGGTAGAGATACAGTGCGGGGATTACGCCGAAAAGAATCCCCGTGATCAGCAGCTGTGTGAGAAAGTCGACCCCTTCAAGCACGATAATGCTCTCGGGGAGACCGGGTACGGCTTCCAATTCTTCAACCCCGATATACACCTTCCCAATATCGATGAACGTAGCGAAGAACTCTTCGAGTGCCTCAGCCAGAAACACGACAATTGCCAACTGAGTGGTGTTTTCCGGGTCCTGAAGCAGTTTCGCGGCGAAATAATAGCAAACAGGGATGAGGAGCAATCCCTCCATGGCACCCAGTCCATCGAACTCACCGAGCAGTATTTCGCCGAATACGATTTCGCCAACAGGCACAGCTACTGCAGCCCAGTAGGTCCTGAAGAGTAGCACCAGCACGATCGGGATAAAGATGAAGCCACCAACGCCCAGTTCTAGCGGTCCGACCGTGAACTCAGGCATGATTTCTGTGAACGCATTCTGCAACCCAGTAAGGGACATAACGAGTATGAACACCATCATGTCCTGTTTACCAAACGATAACCAACCCTCCGTATCAGCCGAGAGTGTGCTCATGCTACACTGGAACGCATACTGATTACGTGTTTGAATATTTATAATATATGTACTGACTACTATGAATCGTCTACTGGGACTCATAAGACTATATACAACTCAAGAGCAGAACCAATTCGAAGGGATCATGCAGTCCCGACCGACTATCGGGACCGAGTTCACCTTATGCCCGGAACACGAAAACAGAGTAAAAGTCGGTCCCACTCCAAACACTCCATTTCGATATCATATCATCCACCCAATTATACAATGAGCATATCTCTCCAGAAGTAAGAGAACATATAGAATAGATTAATATAGTGAGATATAGGGTGTAGGATAGTATAGATGGATACTCAAGGACTCTCGTGAGAATATCATCTACTGGAGTCTGCACACGTCCATACTCTACTTTGCGCCACCTCTAAGCTGGAGGTTTAAATACGATGACGAACGCAACCATGCGTGTGACGGATCGGAACCCCGAGTTTGACCCCGCAGATATCCGTGATGCAGCAAGTTCGGACCCTAAATCGAGGGAGAACGGGCGGGAACACGTCCTCGAATCCCGCAGGTATCCAAGCGAGCCAGACGATGCTTCTCGAACCTGTGCGACCTGTGGGAAAGATATCCCCCGGGATGAGCGCCAGTGTCCGTTCTGCGCTCACACCAGCGTCTCAGAGACGCCTACCGACGACCAAGATGACAGCCCACTCGGGGAGTGGACGTTCGGTCGGGTCGTGCTCGCGCTCGTCGAGGCAAACACTACCTTCCACGCACGAGCCCTCGGCGCTGCGGCCTTCTCCGTGTCCGATAGTATCGCGAGCGGCGAGGAAACCTCCCACGGGACCGTGAAGTGCCGTGCAGCGTTCGGGAGTGAGCCAGCCTCCAATCTCACGAAGGGGTGGCCCGAGCTTCCGACCGAAACCACGATCCGGGAGGGCCGCGGACAGACGCTCTTGGAGACGGCCGACGAGCAGACCGATTGGGATGAGTCAGACGTCCAGCCACGGATCTACCTCGAGGACGGGTCACCAGTCACCGACCGCTCAGAGTTCCAGCGCCTCAGAGACGAGTTCAAGCAGGATGACGGCACGTACTGGCTTGTTCCCGGCATCGTGCAGCGCCATCAAGCGAGATCCGAGCTGGGGACACTTGGCGTTGAGTTCCACTGTCGGCAGTGTGGCGCCATAACGGGTCACGAGTCACATGGGCTCGACGGGTTCGAGTGCCACTCACATCTTGACCGGCTAATCTGGACCTGCAGGGAGTGTGGACAGCACCGCCACGAGCCCGAGCAGGAGGACGACACGGAAGAGACCACAGGCTATGAGCACCTTCCCGACGGTGTCTCACCGGAGGACATCCACAGCGATGAGCCTGACTTCCAGGAGCAGGAGTTTCAGGACCAGATCGAAGCTTATCGCGAGCGGCATGGTTCCTTCCCGTGGGAGCGGTAGCTATCGCGTCAAACGGGCGCGTAGTTTCCTTACTGTGAACTGCCACAGTCGGCTATACAGACCGTCACACGTAGAATTACTCCATATATTGCAGACGTGTTGAAGCCTTCAGCAGATAACAGGTATCGGCAGTCCTGCTGCACGCACAGATCATAGTCAACACCACGGACTGCTGGCAAGTATAACGACCAGTGGTCAGTACAGGTCAAGCAGTGACCGCAAACGCAGTCAATACCCTGATAACCGCCAACAACAGCCGGCTGAATACAGAGAGTAAGTTCAGAACAGTGTTACGTTAAGATTTTTATCAGACGAAAAGGAGTACGATAGAGTCGCTGGGCGAGTATTGACTCACGAATCAAATAGATAGTCGAACCCGCTATCGTATCTGCACCCATTGATTGAGGGCCGTTCTTTCACCCGCAGGATCATGCTTCCCGTATCTAGTGAACGAACGTCGTAAACGGGCGCTTGACGCACGCGTTCCCGCCCACCACAGTAGTCAATCCAAGACTCGCTCAGCAGAAGCAGCCACGGCAGTGCGTTCATATCGTGTTCGGACGGGATTGTCACCTCCGGTATCATGTCGGTCCTGCCGTGGTCGTTCCATAACAGGAGCGACGCGACATCGGGGTCAATCGCCTCTGCGAGGCGATAAAAGACCTCGTATAGTTTCTCTGTCCGTCTATCAACGGTGTCTTCGTCACTGTTTTGCGTGTCGAAGAAGTGCGCGTTCAGTCCGCCTAGGCGGACGGGGATGGGGCAGCTACCGAACTCAGCACTGGATCGGTGTGTGACCCTGAGTCGCTCCGACTCGAACTCGTAGTGAATATCTCCGGATTTTGCATTATAGAGCCGCTCGGTGAATTCGGGAATGGTAGCGTAGCTGGTCCCGCTTGATGAGTACCCATCTTCGTCGGCTGTAATCTCGCACGCGACCTCGCCGTCCCGGTCCGATGTGGATTCGATGCCAACCGAGGTCAGAGCCTCGTGGGCGGTAGCCACCGTCGCATCGTCCCAAGAGTCTCTGAGCATCGGTCCTATTAGAAAGACATCTACACCCATACTGCAAAAGTGGATGCGCGAGGTGATAAAAATCGTTCTGATAATGTCCAGTATTGTCTGGCAATGTCTGAACGTGGGGTGTCCAACACTGCCGGTCAACCGGAGTGTGTTCAGTGAGTCGCATTTAAGTAAGACTGTGAGGTTGCTATTTCACAGAACCGCTGCACTGTTATGCCGTTTGGAAGCACAGTCTGTACCCGTGTCCGGTATTCAGTCACAGTGAACAATATGTGCTATGTATTCAGCACGATCCAGTGAACAGCATCGGCATCTGATGGAAATTTTGGCGTTCAGTATGCGGTCTTATTGAGCAGACATTTCGCACCCTTTGTTTAATAAAGAAACTGTACCTGGCAACTGCTACTCTGGCAATAATCGGTCTAGTACAACGCTCGTCCCATCCTCAGTCCGCGGTACTGTATTCTCCAGTCGATGCTCGTCGCTTTCGTCGACGTTGAGGACACCGGTTTCGATGATGCGGGGGCCGTCCTCCCGCTCACCGGTGAGGGTCAGGCACAGCTGGCCGTCAACTTTGCCGCCAGCGACCGAGATTGAGTCGACTGCGTCGGGAAACGAAACGGTTGTCCAGCCATCGGGTTTCCGGACCCGGAACTCGGTCATTACCTCTTCTTCTGTCGGCGAAAGATATCAGCGCTCTGGCTGCCTGCAAGCGATTTTGTGTCTCCTTGTAGCTGGAGGAGATCATGAGTACTACAGCACCTTCCTTCGAGGAGTACGACTTCGACCGTGGTGACCGCTCCGGGTTGATTGGACAGACGGCAGCAGCCCACTCGATGAGGTCATTGGAACCGTCTCTGGCATCTCGTGCTCCGGCGGCGACGTGATCGTTGCTGTCGAGGTTGACGACGACCAGTATCCCGAGCACTCGATCTACGGTGGCACCCACGACGCTGCTCCCGAGTGGGTCGAACCGCTGGAGTAATCCTAGTCTGACGGAGGAGACCCGCCTGTACTCTATACCTCTTTGCGACGGCGAAAATTCATTTGGTCAGTTCACGGAATTGTGTCATCATGACATAGACTGCTGTGACAAGAATGACAGCGATGGCGGTCCATGTATTGGGGTAGAACAACAACGCAAGGCAATCAGCCAACAGTATCACGAAAACACCAACGTTCTGGATTTGATCGACTTGTGCAGAGGACCATCCCATGCCATAATTTGGCTCTGTGCGTTCATAAGTGACAGCGACAGTGCAGAAACCGTGGAGCACCACCAACAGGACAAGACCTCCTATCTGCGAAAGACATCAGCACTTTGGTTGGCCTACGAACGATTTTGTGTCTCCTTATGGCTGGAGGCAATCACGAGTCCTACACCTTCCTTCGAGAAGTACGAGTTTGACCACGGTGACCGCGTCCGGGTTGATTGGACAGATGGCAACAGCCCACTCGACGAGGTCATTGGAAGCGTATCAGGTATCTCGCGCTCCGGCGGCGACGTGATCGTTGCTGTCGAGGCTGATGACGACCAGTATCCCGAGCACTCGATCTACGGTGGCACCCACGACGCTGCTCCTGCGTGGATCAGTTCCTATCCCCTCTCCCAATAAATAAGGAGGTGTACGTCTATACCTACATGTATGGGAACAAAAAGTCTCACCATCACTGACGAAGCGTACAACCGGCTCAAAGAACACAAACGTGAGGATGAGAGTTTCACGGACACGATTCTTCGACTGACCGGAAGTGATCGGGACTTGATGAAGGGGTTCGGAGCCATGAGCGACGTCGAAGGGTTCCGTGATGCCGTTGAAGCAACTCGTGACGATCTCGACGCTGACCTCCGAGACAGGACTGAACGATGATTGCGTTCGACACCAGTTTCCTTCTCGACTATCTTGACGGCGTCGAAGCCACAGCCGAGTATCTTGCGGATCACGAAGAGAAACCGTTCTTTGCTCCATCACTGGCACTTTTTGAGGCCTATCGCGGAGCTGCACGAACCGGCGGCCGTGAGCAAATAGAACGGGTTGTATCCGCTCTTGATTGGGCGGAACCCCTGCCGTTAGAGGATGCAGCCGCTCAAGAAGCCGCTCTCATCGAGGCTGAACTCTTGGACGCCGGCGAGCGCGTCAATCTCGGTGATACACTCATCGCAGGGGTGTGTCGCCACAATGGTGCGCGGATCGTTACGCGTGACAAGCACTTTGATCGCGTTCAAGGCCTGGAAGTTCAACAGTACTGATGAGCGAAGATCTCGGACTCGGGGACGCCCTCGCCGCAGTCGCCGTTGATCTCGATGTGGACGCTGTTGCCGAGGTCCGGGATGCCCGCGAACAGATATGATGTACCTGCTCGATATAACCGGGACCGTACAGTTGCGCCAGTTTGAGGTGTGAGCAGTTCGTGTTCGCTTGCTCATTTGCGACCTAACAATCTGCCCACTGTCTTTCGAGCGGTTTGTTCGTATGACCCGCTCTCACTCCAGAGGTTGATCGAGAATGTCGAAGATATCGACAGCTTTGAACTCCTGATACCGTTTTTTGCCAGTCGTTTCGGTCAGGACATCCTGTCCCTCAAGCTCCTGAATCGCGTTCCGTGCTGTCTGTTGGGTTACATCCAGCAGCTCGGCAACGTCGTTCGTGGTCAGGTATGGCTGCTTGAACAGGCGCATCGCCAGCCGGTCGGCGGCTGTTTTTTCGTGTCCATAGGTTCGCTCATACTCCCGACGGAGATCTCGGAGATCATTCGTTCGGGTGACAGCCTCGGCAGCTTGCGAGCGAATCCCCTCGACGAAGAATTCTAGCCAAGGCTCCCAGGCACCTGTTTCGCTGACTGTTCGCATCCGGTCGGCATACTCGATCTTGTTGCGGTTGAAATACGCACTCGGATACAGATACGGCTGCGTGAGGTAGCCGTTCTGAATCAGTTGTAACGTGATGAGAATGCGTCCCAGTCGGCCGTTCCCATCCTCAAAGGGATGAATCGTCTCGAACTGATAGTGGACAAGGCCAAGCTGGACAAGATCGTGGTACTCGCTGGTTGTGTTGCAGTACTCGACGAGATTCGTCATTAGCTCCGGAATCCGGTCGGGTGCTGGCGGGACGAAAGGTTCCTGAAACGACGAGGCTGCTGGGAGATTGATTGGCTTCGCACGGAACTCGCCGGGGTACTCACAGTGGCCACGCACGTCGGCCATCAGTACCTCGTGCAGGTCCTGCAACAGTCCGAGTGTGATACGGTCGCCCTCAGAGAGTCGGGCCGAACCTTCGGTGATCGTCTGTTCGTAATTGAGTGCCTCTTGGACATCCTTCTGAGTGGTTCCACTATCGGCGAGTTCCTGGGACCGGAATACGTCCTCGATATCGATATCTGCACCCTCAAGCACGACCGATTCAACTGCTTCGCGACGGACCATCGTCGTGTACAGGAGCGGATTGGCTTCGGTCTCGTCGCCGATACCTTCCAGCCGGCCGAGCTGATAGATCGCGTCCTGCAGCAACTGCTGGAAGTCAGTGTCAAAGTTGAGTTCGTGTGCCGGTGGCAGTGGATCTGGAAGATAGTATGGCCGGCGTCCGAAGGGGACGTACTCGCCAGGTGCTTCATCCGGGAGGCTGTTGCCCACCATTTTGCTTGCAGTCGTCGTATTCGGGCTAAGGCAAAAACACCTGTGGTATATTTTGGTTAGCTCGCCAGATATCCGATATTCATATATATGCGGAAAGTCGGACACCGTCGCTAACCAAAATCGGGGGCAAGAGCTACAACACATCCATCTGATTCTCGGCGTCACACCCGTTGTGACCGAGCACATCGCTCTGGTCGCTCCGTTCGTGTTACGACCACTCACTACACGCCTGCAAAGATGGGGTCGCTCCCAGTTCCTGCAGCTAGCCAACAGCAGCGTCGGCAGCGGCAGGGCACGTGCCACCGCGTCTATCAGCGTCAATTCAGTGCCGTTGGGACACTCCCGCTGGTGGGTGACTACGGTCGTGGTCAACGCTGGAGTGAGTGCTATGGCCGGTCATCCTTTGAGTCCCAGCCCCGGCGCTCGGTGGCTACATCGTGGGTGCGGTCGCCGACCATGTGGTGGAGTCGCCACTGAGACGTTTCTGGTGGCGCTGCATTGGTCGCAGGGTCCGGGTCAGACGCTTGCAGCCGGCGGAGCGGTTCTGTTGGGAGGTCTGCCAGCAACACGCCCGTGACGTGATCGTCGCTGGCGGAACTGACCAGCAACAGTGGGTCACTGTCGATGGTCGTGATAGCGACAATCTCGCCGACGGTCGGCTGGGGAGTCATCGGCCCGCCTCCTGAGAGCAAAATGGAAGACATTCAGCCCTCGCCAGATTGACCGACTGTAACCCTGAATCACAAATGATTTTGATACCAGTTTTATAACGGTTGGTTGGGTTCCGGCCCCCGTTCAATCGCTCTCCACTCCACCTCCAATTCATCGATTGGCCCGGGGCTGGGACCTGTCGTCGTGGATACCGACCCTCACAGGTGTGTCGCACGCCATTCCCCCGGCTGCCACCCACTTTTCCGGGGCACAGGATACAGAAGTTGTTTAGCCGTGATTGTAGTCAGTTGTTGGCCGGTGAATCGGGGATGCTGTCTTAGTAACCCGACAGACCGCGTGAAAGTATCGTAGACCGCTTGATATGCACTCGTGTCAGGAGCAAGTGGGCGGTGGACCCTGTCGAGTTTCACTTGGTATTCACACCCACCAGTTGTGACAGGGTCAGAGCCAGCTTTTCCGACTGTTTCGAGACATGCTCTGCCTCATGTGAGACACAAACTACATTTGTATTTATCACTCACATAGCAAGTACCAGCACAGAACAAACCACTTTGTACTGGGGAATCGACCTGTGAGAGATGCCCTGATAGCAACGGTTATGTACGAAGTGTCCAGTTATTACTGTAGGGTACCAGTCGGTAATCACTCGTCTAGTGACCGTATGCCTCTGACAGCATCAACCGACTGCGTCCCGATATTCCGCCGCTTTTCGATACCGCTGTGTTAGCTGTAGAGACATTACTGCCCACCTCTGTCAGTGACGAGCTGTGGCAGGTCACACAGGCCTGCGAGTGTGCTTGCCTGGCGCTGGAGTAGCTGTCTACCAGCGTCAGTTAGCGTATACACGTTCGTGCGAGCGTGGCTGGGATGTCGGGCCACACGTTGGTGGCTCGCTGGTCAGCGATCTCACCCGAGATGTTGAGGCGGCAGCTGTACCGTCGAGGAGCGCAACTGACTGCGGCGTGCAGCGCAGGCGATTCGCAATAAGCTAGCGACCGAGTCGGTTGCTGTATTCGGCAAACAAAATACACGTTCGTGTAGCTGATGAAGAATTAACACACTGTCGTTAGAAGCGCCTGTATGAACATCCGACGGAACCTCTACGTCGCGGCATTCGTTGGTGCATCATTGTCGTACATTTTCAACGTACTTGCGTTCACTGGTACCTTCGATGTATTCCGTTGGTTCGTGTTCGCTGTCGGTTTTCTCGGCTTTACGTTTGGGTTTGAGAAGTTCATCGGGTGGCAGACTGGATAACACGAGTCCAGATTGGGGCGAGTGAGCATTCAGTGCCGCAGACAACTTCTGTGTGGACCACACCGCTACTGACAGGTGCCGAATAGTTGCCGAGGATACTGCTGCATACAGAGTGCGAGCCCTGTAGTCTGTCGCCTCCCGTCTCCGGTAGTACAATCGCGTAGCATAGGAGAGGTCGTTTTACTGGTATCACATTGAAACATTCCTTTGTATCGTGAGCAGGAACGGATATCGTATGGTCCCCTATATCAGCGAGATGCTGTTCAATGAGCCACAAGGCCGTCAACGCACTCTTTCAGTTTGGCGTGTCGCTCACCTTCTTGTGTATGTTCGCGTATACCGCAAGTATCGGCGGCGCAGACGATGCTAGATGGGTCTTGTTTCTTGTTGTCGGACTCGCGCTGTCCGGACTCGCAGAGTCACTCCCCAAGAATCGGCGCCAGGTGGCGGGGGTACTCCGCTTCGTGGCAATTTTCGTCTTGGGGATTTTACTCGCTGCTCCGTTCACCGGTTTTACATCCATTATTGGAGGGCAATAGACGGGCTCTCCGGGAGTAGCACCCAAGCGACAGGCTTCGCGACAGAGTAGAAGGCTTCCCCGGAAGGTATCGTTCTGAATAGCGGTCGAAGCGAAAACCGATATCATCCCATGAGGTATTCCGACGGCCGATGAAAGGAGACGACGGGAGCGGCGGTCATTGACAGAGCCAGGACCAGATGTCCCACATTACCCTCCCTGTCACAGAGTGCGAAATCCGACCCTGCCCTGCAGTAAGTTCAGCATCCAGCGTTCACAAGCCCATTAGGGATCGTCGAATACGTTGAATTACGAGGACCCGAAGATCGCCGGAGTTCTCATGTAGACCACTGGTGTCGGTGAATGGCTCTGCTGGCAGGATTGCAGACACCCTGAATATCACAGTTGGAAATGTGCGGGGTGGATTAATATACACAGAGGTGGCAGCGTGTGTAATGGTACAGTCGATTTCAGAGTATGTCGAGTATGAGAAGTAAGACGGTGTCGGTGTCTGGTATATTGAAGATATGCCTGCAGCCGTCGAGAGCGGCGACATGGAACAAGCTGAACAACACTATGTTGAGACAGCAAGCGATCCAGATATGCATAGTGTCGTTGTTGAAATCGGGAACGTAGAAAACGCTAACCGCGAGGTTCTCAAGCATGTCAATAAGAACTGGACTGAAGTGTCCGAAGAATCTGGCGTCAAAACGACTGCATATGTCGCTGATGGGCTGTCACGTCTAGCAATTAGCCAGAACAATGAAGCTAAGAGCGTCACAACAAAAGGATTTGAAGACTTTGACGACGCACTTGAGTGGGCTCAGGAGCAACAGCAGAAGTTCATGGACTGAGACGGTTTAATTTTGCAGTCACCCTCCATTTGTGAGTGTGTCCCGCGGTCGACACGATGGCCCAATTTGTGTGACGCAGGCCCCAATCAGATGCCGCTCGCGACTACCACGACGGGGACCTGCCCAGTGAAAACGAGGTCTGTCAGCAAGCGATAGAAGGCGATGTGTGATGTCCAGTGACTCGTCTCAGGAACGCATTATCTGCAGAACTGTTGGGTGCGACGTACCGGTCTTCGATACCGAGCGCCTCGCATGTGTTGATATAGAGTGCGGCCCGGGTATGGCTGTCGGACGCTAGGCTGGATTTCGTTCTCACGGCCACCACTCTGTCTGAGATGTCGCTGAGGCCTGAGTGAGCCCTATCGGTTGCTTGCACGCGCTGCCAATTTTGTGACCCCCCACTGGGTGAGGGGTTTCCCGATCATGAGCACTGACCAGCAGTCCGTCGACGAACAGCCTTCAGATACCGAAGCCGACGACCAACCAGACGTTCGTGCCCAGCATCGACAGGCACAGGCCAGTGGTGAGGTCTTCCAAGGCCAGCCTCACGGTAGCAAGTAGGTGTCCAATCTCGACTGACGGCAGGCCCACAAGGGAGATTGACCTCGACAGTTGAGAAACGGTTAATCAACTGGATAGGGAAGTCGATCGTGTGATGATCGACGAGGAGGTCCGCCAATTGTACGAGCGATACCAGACGGCCGAAAGCGACGCCAAACGCCATAAGATTGCGCTTAAGATGGGGAAGCTTGACGGACGCCGCCACGCAGACATCTACGCAGCGCTCGAAAACGAGTGAGAAGTGCCGCGTTCTACGCTTGCTTGTACAGCGTTGTTCGGGGTTAAGGGCTGCTTGGTCCCTTTTTTCGACGGTTTTGTTCTTTTGTCGTAAGCTGAATATCGGCGCGCACATCAACGTCGTGCGCGGTTGGAAACGAGAGGGACACGGCTGTACTGTCGCTGGCAGTCGAGTACTTGTAGCGTGGGCAGACAGGCGACAGGAACGGCTGGATGGCTGGTGTGGCGTCTGTCCGTCGATCAGCAGAGACATTCGTGGCGCACTTGACTCGCGTTGACGAGGTCTTGATGGACATCGGTGGCAAGTTCGTGCATTGCCTGTGCTTGCGATTCGGTGGCAATTCCGAGCCGGTAGTAGGTTTTTGTCCGGTTCTGGTTCCACAGTGCAGCTAATCGCTCCCCAAACGCGTCATCATAGAGTCCGATTTCTGCACCTCGCTGGTACAGTCGCCGATGACTACTGATGACTTCGGCTGCGTCCATCGCGCCATCGTGTATGAGTCGGAACTGGATCGTCCGCTCTATCGCGACGAATGACGACTCAATAACAACCGTGTAGTAGCCGTCATCAAGCAGGCGGGACGCAGCTGCCAGAAGCCGACACGCTCGCCGAAGTTGGACCAATTCGGCTTCGTCAACATCGAGTCCGTCCTCAACATTCTGTGGTGCTTGCTCGAAACTACGTTCAGCGGCTTCCAGTGCATTGAGGACTGATTCATTTTTCATTCGCGTACACCTCGGCGCGGATATCGGACAACTGATCTGTCCGAACCAGTGTCAGTCCTTCGTCAAACTGCTGTTGGAGCCGGTCGCCAATCCGTTTCGCGCTCTCTGTCGATTCAACTAATGCTTCGAACGTGTAGCGGTTCCCCTCGAATTTCGTCTCTTGGAGGGAGCTTACGATTGATTGGACAGTTCGGCGAGCCTGTGTCCTGTCATCTTCGACGAAAACGAGAATATCGATATCACTTGCGCGGTCGGCTGTCCCCCGTGCAACACTACCGAAGAGCAGGACGCCAACGAGATTATCAATCTCTTCCTGAACGCTATTGACGAAGGCCTGGACAGGCTTATGAAACTCAGATTGGGGGATCGACAGGACCGGATCGGGTTTGGTGAGTCGGTCACGATGGATACGCACGTATTGCTTCCGGCCTTCTTGACGGGTCTGCACCGTGCCGAGCTCTTTGAGCAGTTTTACTGCCTTCGAGACCGTTGCCTGATTTCCATCAATCATCTCCGCGAGTTGGCCGATAGTGAACTCATTATATGGCTCCTCAATCAAGCGAGAGAGTACATCCTGCATCGCCTGATATCGAAAGACCCGGTCTTGTGGAAACGGATACTCCAAAGCAAGCGTTGTCGTCTCTTTCGTAGTAGGCATACTATTCCTATTAGGAATGTATTAGTATAAAACCCAGCCTCAGTCTGTCAACAGCCGCTCGCTAGTTTTACGATATATCGGGGCAACTGGACACCGTCGCTAACCCTAATCGAGGGCGAGAGCCACAGGAAGTTCATGTGACTGGGCGTGGCGTCACACCTGTTGTGACCAGTGGAATCGCTGTCGTCGCCCCGTTTGTGTTACAACCACTCACTACACTCCTGAAACAATGAGGTCGCTCCCGGTTCCTGCAGCTAGCAGACAGCGGCGTCGGCAGCGGCAGGGCACGTGCCACCGCGTCCACCAGCGTCGATTCAGTGCCGATGCTTGTCTCGACAGGCTTGTGTCACAGGGTTAGGGTGCGGACTCTACCACAACGGGTGTGACGCCACCCGTCGTGGCTTTGTGGTCGCTGCTTTCCAACAGATCGAGGCCGATGTAGCGTTTCTCAAGCAAGCCTTCGGCTGTATCCATATCCATCGCGAGGAGTTCGGTTTTGGTCTGCTCCCGTCCGACCTGCCGGGTCTTCTCGACGATGTCGTCGCCGCCGATTTCGACTAACTTCTCCCAGACGCGCTTGATTGTCTGGCGGTGTGGTTCCTTTCCGAGTTCGGCCGTCAAGGCTGTTTGCACGTCGGCTTTGGTCATGAACACGCCGCTGCCGTCGGTTCGCTTCGTGGCAAATTCCGGCCACCGCTTGGCGACGGAGATGGCGCGGTAGGTGTTCTGGCGATTCGCACGTTCGACGAACATGGTCTTGACCTTTGACTGCCGGCAGTTCGCGAAGAAATCCAGCGGCGAACTACTGGGTTCGGTGCCGTCGGGTAGCTGCTCGGCGTCTTCCTGGTGGTCGGTCTCGGCGTCGAGTTGCTGGGCTTTGGCGATAGCACTCTTGGCTACGTCGTGGGTCGCCTCCTGCTGGGCTTCGAGGTCTTCGAGACGCTGTTCGTTCGTGGCGGCGTCGCCGACCGCTGTGGTGGCAACGTCATGTGTCTGTTCGAGGTCTTTCTCTAGTTCGTTGACGCGCTCTTGGAGGTCATCGATAGTTGCGACCAATAGCTCAAGAACACTCGAAACCGGGGGTGACACTTCGTCGTCGAGCTGGGCGATGAGTGACTGCAGTTCATCGGTGTCTGGACTCTCTTGTCCGAGATCTATCCCGAGTGCATCGGCAAGCGCTTGATCGGTGGCTGTACGCTCGGTCCCGTCGTCGTCGGCGGTTGGGTGTCGTGGCATCGTGACCACAGGACCCGTGCCCGGAATCGAACCGAGCGGGGCTGACCACAGCACGGGCTCTTGGTGACGTGGCTGGCGCTCTCCGGACGTGGCAGTTGGCTCGTGGCAACCCTGCCCCGTCTAGTGAATTTGCGTTGTGGCACTGCGCCGGCGGTGACTAGCTGTCTGGATGCACTGTCGCCTCGGCCAGCGTGGCACTGGGTTCACTGGTAGTGGAACGCTCCCGCTGGTGGGAGGGCTCCAGTCGTGGTCGACACCAGAGTGAGTGCTGTCGCCAGTCATCCCTTGATCACCGCCCGGCGCTCGATGGCTACATCGTGGGTGTGGTCGCCAACGTGGTAGCAGAGTCGCCACTGGGCCGTATCTGGTGGCGCTGTATCGGTCGCAGGGCCCGGTGATGGATCAGCACGGGCCATCAGTTCTCGTCTCCTGCGAAGGGGTGAGGACGGCTGCTGTCGCGTTCAACCAGTGCGTAGTCGGTCGTTGGTACGGTGAATGACTGGCGGTCGTCAGTCCGACCGAGTGCCTGAGCCAGCTGCCGGCGTGTGGCTGTGTCCGGGTCGGACGCTTGCAGCCGGCGGAGTGGTTCTGTTGGGAGGTCTGCCAGCAAGACGCCGGTGACATGGTCGTCGGTGGTGGAACTGACCAGCAACAGCGGCTCACTGTCGATGGTCGTGATCGCGACAATTTCGCCGACGGTCGGTTGAGGAGTCATCGGCTCATCTCCCCATAGCGTAGTTGGTCTCAGTGAGGTTGTGAGAGAGTAGTGTAACTACCGTCATTGCTGTCTCCCTCTAGTGGCGGACCGAGGCTGCTCACAAAGACTTGCGAGCGTGTCAGCGTGGCGCTGGAGTGCTTTTCGGCCGGTGTTGGTCAGCGTATATTCGTTGGTGCGTGCGTCGAGTTCATCGCGGTTGATGAAGTCCTGTTCGGCGAGTGTGCTGAGATTCTGGTAGAGCCGGCTGTGGTTGATCGGTTCGGCGTAGCGTTCATCGAGGTACGCTTTGAGTGCGAGGCCATACGGTTCGTTCTCGACGGAGGCGATGGCTTCCAGCCGGTCGCGCTGGAAGCCCGACAGGGCGTAGTAGGTCGTCATTGGTGGCCTCCGCTTATAGAAATGGCTTCTGGATCACGCAGCTGGGTGGTAGGGATGAGGCGAGCGCGTGGGCGAAAGTGCGTTGGTGAGCGATGCGACTCGTCGTGGGTGAGCTCGCGTGTGATCATGATTTCAGCGGGACACCGGACTCCGTTGCCGGTCGGCCTCCTGTACAGAGTAATGTATAGCCACCTTCACTTAACTATTGCCAACTGGCAACACTTCAGGATGGTCGAACTTTTTACCAGATAGACTGAACTTGGATACAGTGACTGACCGACCTGGACCGAATCCGTCTGTCAGCGACGAAGCCCTTATCCGGGCGGTTTTAGAGGCATATCCACCGGCTTTGGGAACCTCAGATGTAGCTGACAAAGTCGAATTAAGTAGCGAAGCAACTCGCCGTCATCTGAAACGACTGGAAGAGGAAGGATACCTTTCAACAGATAAGCTGGGATCTGTCCGCGTCTGGTGGGTTACAGACGATGGGCGTGGCTATTTGTCCGGAAGGAATGGTTCGTCAAGCCAGTAGAGAACCACACTACCACTGAGTTGTTCCCGGTTAAGTTTGCCCTCCGAACTTAGTCTATTTAGCCTTTGACGCACCCTTTCACGACCTAAAGACACTTTTTCGGTAACCGTTGTTACTGTAGCGAATGGCCTCTCACTATTCCTGATCGAATTAAGAAGAGCTTCGTCTGTGACTTCTGGATCAGGCCCTCTTGTGGACATGGTTCTCAATTCCTATCTATTGTCGACCAACAATAGTTTTTTGTTGTTGGGGACAAACAGTACAAGTAGGAACACACGCGCCGCTGGTCGATTTCTCACGAAATCGCCCCGGTGCTTGGAACACCGAGGCACGTGGTTCCGTCCAAGAACCAATGGCAACTACGCAATCCAATCCACAAGAACGTACCGCACGCGAACTACTCACCCAGAGCCGACCGCTCTTTCTCGGCGTTGACGGCGCAGGTGCTGCCCACTACTGGGACAGCTATGAATTTGCCGTGGCTGTTGTCACGGCTGAGGGAGACGCCGAGAAGGTCGAGTCGTCGGAGACGCCGTTTGAAACGCTCTCCGAGTGGTGTGAGTACACGCGCTCGGAACGTGGCTGGGATATTGGCCCGCATGTCGGCGGGTCGCTCGTCGGCGATCTCGTCCGAGGTGGTGGGGCATGAGCTGCACTGTAGAAGAGCGCAAGCGGGTGCGGCGGGCCGCGAGGGCGATTCGGGAGGAAGTGGCTACTGAGTCGGTGGATGTGCTCGCACCGAGTGCGAGTCAGTACGGTGAATGGACGTTGGATGTAGTGCTTCGGGACACTGAGGGTGTGCCGCCGGAGGTTCTTCGAGAGTTAGCGCTCGCTGGGTTGACGTTGCAGCCGACGCCGTCGCAGGCAGGGTATCAGCACGTGGCAGCGACAGTGTAGGCGGGTGGAACGCTAACCAACAATGGCAGACTAACGCCCACAACTGTCTGTTAACTAACTCTCACTACAACAATTCTGATAAACCAATGATGTGATTAGGGAGTCCAGATAGCACGGATTTCATTGTGAGATAATCTAATTTCAACATCACTCTTCGAAATAGACGCTGGCAGGTAGAATATCATAAGACCTGAAACCTCAGCCCCGGGGTCACTGGCTAGGAGAGTGCGCGGGTAGATGCTCCCACTTACTGGTGATGTGAGTTCCAAATCGTCGACTGAACGATTCTCGATATTCGTGTAAGCCTGATCGCCAGTCACAATCGCTAATGGCTCTTCCCAGCGCTCAGGGAACATCTGATTCTCTGTCGTCGTATTTGTTACAGTGAATCTAGCGATAGCGATCTGCTTCTCATCCCCTACCTCCAATCTGTCAGACTCTATTGACTGCGTAAGCGCCAAGTCTGAGACAGTATACTCAATACCGCTTGGAGCCGTCCATGTGTCACCTAACTGGATATTTGGTGCAACGATATTCGTAGTCGCCGTCTTTGCTGAGCCAACCGAAAGACTGGCATTACCCTCATAGTAGCTGTTAACGGGCAGTTCAAACGTCTCCTCTTTGGTTTCGCCTGCCTTAAGGGTATACTCAAGCGTGTGGCTATCCGAAAGAAGTTCAGACGTTACCACAGTGGTATACCGACCTGTCCGACCCCCTGTGTTTTCTACCGATACTGTAGCTTTGACCGTGTCGGACAATTTAGCTTTATCGGGGAAATCAATCTCTTCTTCAAATGTAATTGTTTTTGCATCATCAAATCGCAATTTCCAAGCTACTGGTTCGTCATCCTGTGTTTGCATCTCACGCACCTGTAGCGTCCCGGTAGAGATGTCAGCAGGAATCTCAAATACTAACCATCCACGGGTGGTACTCCCAACCTCAGGGCCTTCGAATCCAGCCTCAACCTGATATAACTCAGCGTTCACTGGCTGATTGAGGCTTTCAGAATCGATATTGTTGATACTGTAGGAAACCGATCCAGCCTCAATTCGGTAGTCTGCTATTTCGGGTATACTACCGTTTTCAGTTTGTTTTTTTGCCTGTACGTCAATGAGAATAAATTGCTTCCCGTCCTCCGCAGTCACTGCATTGTTGTCGTATGTACCGATAGTGTATAGCGTCTGTGTGACAACTGCTTCATTAACCTTGAGGCGGGTTTCTCCAGAGGAAAGACGTGTTTCGCCAATCTGATCAGGTGTTGATGTCGGGGTACTGTTCTCACCGCTCGATGTGGGCGATTCCGGTGTATCACTGTCGCTACCTGATGAGGTCGATCTCGGTGTGTCACTGTCGCCACCTGATGAGCAGCCGGCAAGACTAGCAATCCCAGCAGCACCAGTAGCAATCAAATATTCACGTCGAGAGACATTTTCTTTTGGCATAACATTTGGATATATTCAATTTCGATGGTATAAATGTAATTAAGCATTATCAGGACTGGTAATGATGGAACGGTTGTGTTGGCAGAGACGCCGTTCGAAACGCTTGCACAGTGGTGCGAATACACGCGTTCGGAGCGTGGCTGGGACATCGGCCCGCACGTCGGTGGGTCGTTGGTCGGCGATCTCGTTCGGGCGGTGGAAGCATGAGCTGTACCGTGGAAGAGCGCAAGCGTGTTCGGCGGGCTGCTCGGGCGATTCGAGAGGAGGTACCGAACGAGTCCGTCGATGTGCTTGCGCCGAGCGCCAGTCAGTACGGTCAGTGGACGCTTGACGCTGTGCTTCGAGATACTGAGGGTGTGCCACCGGAGGTGCTTCGGGAGTTGGCACTTGCTGGGTTGACGCTACAGCCGACGCCGTCGCAGGCAGGGTATGAGCATGTGGCAGCGACGGTGTAGGCGAGTAGAGCGCTAATCAACAATGAACGATCGTAGCCACATTTGTTGGTTAGCGGTCCTAACTCCGCTTCCTGGCAGTCATTTAGTTCTCGAGTACCTCCCAGAAACGACTGCTCGGTAAGCGTGCGAATTTTGTGTTCAGATTTCGTATCGTACTTATTTCTGGTAGTTGTAAGTTAATCTATGCGTCCCGCCCTCCGATACACCATTTCACTAACTGTTGGAGTAGTAATCACAGTTCTTACAGCAGAGTTCGCCACATCGGACCACCTGATCATGGTCTCGCTTCTTCCACTCTACGGTGCAGTAACGTCGATGCTTTTGGCACACAAACAACAGTGGCTCGCTCTGTCTCGTGGCAAGACCACCCGGTCGGCGAGAAAGCGAGGAGCTATTATCGGAGGCCTTGGCGCATTTACTGGGTATTTGCTTCTCCAAGCATCAATCCCCGCTGGACTTGCTGGGTATGGACTAATGCTTCTTGGCATGGCTGGAGCTATCGGCGACATGGCTGAATCATGAACCGCCTGCACTGATCGTTTTAGTATATGTGCCAGCTACGTTCCGTTGGTCACTTCACGGCCTCAAGGAGTTCATCTCGTTCTGACCAGGGGACGACAGCGTCCGAATCGTCGAACGACGTCATCATTCGCTCTTTTTTGAACTCCCCATTGATTTCGTACTGACCGCCCTCTCGACCACAGCCCGATAGCAGGAGACGTTTCCACCGCAGGTGTGGGTCTCACCGGACGACGGTCCCTGTACCAGTAGCGTGGCGCCACTCCGTCGCTCAACATTCCCTGACTCTTGGAAGCTGAACGTGGACCTCGAACGGACCTCACCGTCGACGAGGAACTGGAGTTCGTACTCCTGTTCGCCGTAGTTCTCGGAACTCAGATTGACGACGTGCCGCCGAATGGTGTCGAGAACAAAACACAGTGACTGCTCTCGAACCACAGGCAGCGGTGGATTTAGCAGCGGAGTATGCGACTGACAAGCGAATCGAGCAGACGGTTGCTGAGCTGCAGGCAGATGGACACTCGGTGACTGTCGATACAATACGTGACCGGCTCGTCGCCAATGTGGCCCGTGAGGCATATGTGGATCTGTTCGTGGGTGGCGAGTTTGTCGCCTCGCTATCCGCGTTCCAGTCTGCCGTTGCTGAGCGTGTTCAGCAACACCAGTCCACAGCGGATTAGACTATTGGCTGGCGTCGTCGTTCTGGAGTGACTGGAACGAAAACGTCTCAGTCCGGAACTCAAACTCGCGGGCGGGCGAGTGGAACCCAGCTTCATCGATCCAACGTTTGAGATACGTATCTGCACTCGCCGCAGAAATCAGATCGCTCTCGACAAAACTGACGAGGAGGCCGATCGATCCGGGTAACCTGATGTCTCGTTGGGTCGCGGTTGTGCGAGCATCGCCGTCGTCAGTGATGACGGTCCCATCGACGGTCCCTGCAACGGCTACGGCCTGTGCCTCGCCTGGGTCGAGTCGTTCCAGAAAGGTCGCCGCCACTCTGGGCTTGTGGCGACAGTTCAGCAGCTGGAATACCCGCTTCAAGCACGGTCAGTGCGTTTGCTAGATAGGAGTGGGTTTCAACTTACTGAGATTAACGCTCAGCACACAGACATATGGACCGCGGTGTCGGTAAGCTCAGTTTTTCATCTCCTGTTGAATGTGCAGATCTACCTGTCTGAAAAGGAGGAGTGCGGTGAGAAGTCCAGCCAAGACAGTCCCGACTGTTCCGAGTAATCCTTCCGTCCCGAGAATGACTAGCAAAACCGCCCCCACGACGGCAGTTTGTACGAACCAAATAACACCTCGAAGATACCATGATACGTAGCCGTGGAACCAAGATCCACTTCTAGAAGTCATAATAGCGGTGGGTGGTCCGCAGAATAAATATCTTCTTGATACTCGGTTTTCGTCGTAACAGCGCTAATATCCGCTTTGTACTGACCGTCCCGGTCACGAGCTACTCACCCAGGGCCGACCTCTCTTCCTTGGCGTCGGCGGTGAAGGCGCGGCCCACTACTGGGACAGCTATGAGTTCGCCGTTACCGTTGTCGCGACCGACGGCGACGCCGAGAAAGTCCCACTTGCCGAGACGCCGTTTGAAACACTCGCACAGTGGTGTGAGTACACGAACAACGAACGCGGCTGGGATATCGGCCCAAACGTCGGTGGGTCGCTCGTTGGCGATATCGCTCGGGGGCTGACGGCATGAGTAAGACCGTTCGCTGTACGGTCGAGAACCGTCAGCGTGTCCGGCGTGCCGCTCGTGCGCTCCGGGAGGCTGTGCCGACCGTGCTGGTCGAAACGACGCCGCCGGTGCGCTCGAAACACGACGCCTGGACGGTTGACGCCGTCCTCCAAGACACCGAGGGCGTCCCGCCCGATGTCCTCCGGGAACTGGCGCTTGCGGACCTGACGCTGCAGCCGATGCCTGCCCAGGCCGAACACCAGCACGTCGTGGCGACGGCCTGAGCGAGACGGCGATACCTCTATCTTTTTGCTGAATTGCGTGCCTATTTTGCAGGGGTTGCGGTGGTTCCTGATTCCATCCGCTGACGGACCGCGACCCAGCTCAGGGGCCTGTTAGTGGCAGGCCCCACGACGGGGCGAGTGTGTATTCATAGCTGACGAGCGACTGGTACGTAACCTCCCCTTGGACTTCCGGAATGGGGACTCGCTAACCAACATGCGGTGGCAGCACCGGCCAACTGTTGGTTAGTCAGAAAACGTCATGGCCCACTATCCTTCCGTATATATCGGTCAGTACAGATTGTTCACTAACGGGTGACGAATCGATTATGAGGCCGATACAAGTTACCACACGCCGTGCCAGCGACCGTACGCGATAACGGCAAGGATGCCGGCGACACCAACGCCGAGGTACGTCCCGATAACCCAGAATGCCGCGAGGACGAGACCCCAGAGGCCTGCAACGACACCAGCGTGTTCGAGATCGTCGATACGGCCAGCCGCGTACGCTGAGCCGAAGGCGACCGTCAGGAGCAGGCCGAAGATTGGCTGGATTGCGTACAGGAACGCCCACGCGAGGATGGTGAACGCGACAATCCCCGCGAGTCCGTCGTAGAGGTTCAGAACATCGGCGGGGACACGTGATTCCGACGTAGCCATACGAAATCGTACATCTCCCTATTGGAAAACTGTTTAGGAACACGCTATCATCGGTCTCCGTACGTCCTTTCGTAGAACCGGACTGTACTGACAACAAGTGGGTGGTTAGTTCGCAGACCTACTGAACAGGCGTTTCATTGCTACCACTGCCAAAATGATCAGATTGACAACAACTAGTTAGAGCGTATTTCTGAATAAGCGATTTCGAACAGTCACCTCAGACCGCCCGATCAACGAGTTCGTGCACCCAGTCAGGAGCGTCGAGGTCAGCTGCAACGCCGCGCTCCCACGCCTCGACGACCTCGTAGCCGCCAGTGCGTTCGATTTCGAGCCGCCACCGGCGCGTATCGTCCTCGGCTTTGGGTTCGACTTCGAACTCCGCAGTGTCGTCGCCGGTTGCACCATGGTACTGGACGGCGAGTTCAGTCCCATCATGCAATTCGACCGTCTGGACCTCTGTTGCGGCTATATACAACCGAATACGGGAGACTGGCTATTAAAACGGGCTTGTACTTCCGGAGTGAGGATTCGCTAACCAACAGTTGGCGGCGATAGCGACCACCTGTTGGTTAGTAAGAACCATGCCAGCTGGCCATTCCCCTTCTGCTATCGGTCAGTACAGACAAACTACAAACCGCACAGTATGGGCGAGACTTATGACTTAAACAGCGCGATTGACGTGTGGTCTTTCTTGAGGACGGCCAGTCAGTACCCGTCGAAACGGTCACCAAGGTTGAAGCGGCCAATATCAACAGACGCTGGAGACTGACTGGGGGGTTCAGTTTCCGTCGGACGGACGTACCCAACTCGGAGGTCATCAGTCGCCTGTACCCAGAAGTTCTCTACAGATACGTGCCCAGCAAGCGGTAGGCCGTTGAACGCCTCACGGCGAGCCTGTGCATGAAGATGGTCGCCATCTTCGTTTATTGGTCCAAGCTTAACGTTGTACTTCACCTGACCGAACTCGGCTATCAGAGTGTCTTGGGTCTCCGATGAAATGGTGACAGACGCGTTATTGACAGCCCCATCGATATACTTCGGGTCGAAGCCACCGAATACCTCGTTTTGCTCACAGTCAAACTGGAGGCGCAAGACTTCGGTCCAAATAGCTGGGTCTGCTTGAGAGAGTTTGACATCCACTTCCTTCTGCCAGACCTGCCCACTCGCTGACTGTATTATCTCTGGAGTCGTCGTACTCTGCGTGTCGTTAGATGAGCTGATTGCTTCACACCCTGTAAGAGAGGCGGAACAGCCGGTCGCACAGAGCGCAAGGAATCGACGACGCGAGGATGGAGGACTCATATCGAATCGAAATGTTGGATTAAATGTATATTTTCCTGTCCGTGAATTTTAATCGATAGACTCGCGCGCTTACCAACCGCCATCTCACGCACTCTCAGCATGAACACAGTGCGCGATATCCGTCTACCACGGAACCAGTACCTGAGGGTCCAGCGGCGACGAGAGTGATGAGTCACAGGCCCAGATCCGGCTACCGTCACTGTCCCGACACTCAACGAGGTTGTACTCGTGGAGCTTCATCAACTTCGTCCGGTGCCCTCGTTTGCCGATTGGCATCTGGTCATACCCGCCGTAGGTTGCCTCGGAGATCGCGTCGTATCGGTCGTTGATTGCCACTGTCTGACCTCGCCCTCCCCTCGGATTATCTCATGAAGAACGTGATGCTGCGTGGCAGACCCTCAAGGGCTTGCTCTCGGAACTCCTGCTGCGCTCGGTCGAAGGAGTCCTGCACATCAATAGCCTCATGTACGGGTGCCCGCACTCAGTCGCCAGTTCAGCCGCGGCCCGAAGTGCGAGGTGAATGTTAATCCTTAGTGTAGGTAATCATAAATGACAGACATGCTTACTGCGCCTTGATATTCAGGCCAATGGTATAGAATATGATATAATAAGAAATCCGGTACTACTAAATAGAATTAGTATATATATGTTGCCATGTATCGATCATAAATTGCCCTCCGGTGCGAACTTCCCGATAGATATAGATCCAATGAATCCAGATCGCCGTCAGATATTGCAGTCAATCGCAAGTAGTACAGTAGTTGGTGTCGGACTCTCCCAAATTGCCGCTCCAGGTGCGGCAAAGGAAACAAGCCATGAAAAAGATAAGCTTAGTATTACGAAACTGTCTGGCCAAGAGGCCAAACAACTACGTACAGAATTGCTGTCCACCGGTCCCGTCGAAACTGTCCGCGAAAAAATAGAGAGTGACGATTTCAAAGCTGAAGTAGAAGAACATACTGTCGCTGCTGAAATAATGAATGAAGACACAGATGAGCAGTGGTCTGCCCTCAGATTAGGGTTCTCCTACACGGGAGAAGCGACAGATAACGAAGACCACGGCGCAATCCTCTATGTCCATAAGAAAGACGGTATCGCCTCCGTCCGCGGTATCTCGCAGCATGAGGGAGAATCAGTCAAAGTTCACGAAGCGCAAGGTTCAGCAAGTCGTTTCACAATGTCTGAGACTGGACAAGCCTCCACATATACAGTCCCAGTCGTTGATGGAGGTGACGCATAATGGCCCTAACTTACCTCGGCAGAATTCCGATGGATGAGCTTTGTGATGCTTTTGAAGACCCGGACCACCGGTTAAATGATTGGTTAGACGAGCACGGGATTGATTATAATGCAAAGGATATAGGTTGCGCAACTATCAGTATTGGAACGGTAGGTGCATCTCCCCAAGTTGCAGTTGTTGTGGCTGGACTTTGCGCCGGACCCGTTTTAGGATGTGTAGCCAATGACGCAATTCGAGAGAACACCCCGTGTGGGGTACAATACGTTGGGGTATATCTTACGGATACGAAAATTTCTGAGACGAAGTATCCAATATCCTTTAGGGTCGAGTGTGAAGGAATTGACTCTACTGAGGAGGCAAAAGAAGTTGCAAAAGAAATGTCTCAGAGTCTTGAGGATGCTGCCGATAGCGCTGACTATGCTGTTGAAGTAGGACAAGACGTTGTTGATGAGATAGAAGACACACTTGAGGATGGAGTTGATGAGATAGGAGATATAATAAATATGGGACAGGATTTCGTTCTCCAATAATACTATTCAGTAATTAGAAATCCTTCTCATTCAATAGTATGACAACATACCAAGTTTCGTGGTCGAATATAGCTGCCTATTCCTTTTTTTTGCTAATGATGGCTGGTCTGGTGTATGTTGGTGAGGCAGCTTTGGCAATGCTATATATTTCGGCAATAGCTATTGGATTAGTCTTGCGCGTGGTCATAATAAAATATATACAATGATCAGAGATTCGTCTTCAAAAACCAGCGTCTTAGATCCGAATAATATACTCAAAAATAAATCCAGAACAACCGCTTCAGCCTGAGCAACGGCCCCGGATATTTATCAACTTGTGTGTACACTGTACATACATGACGACCCGAGTCAACTTTCGATTGCCTGATAACCTCGTGGAGAAGGCGGATGTCGCGGCTGCAGCAACGCACAAAAACCGGACGGAGATCGTCGTTGCGGCGCTGGAGGACTACTTAGACGAGATGGAAGATCAAGAGGCATTCAAGCAGACCGTCGTCGACCTCTATCTAGATGATGAGATCGGGTTTGAGTCTCTGAAGCAGGTTATCGGCCGGCAAGACGCCGAATCCGTCCGCGCCTCGAAGACCCTGCTCGCACAAGGCGAGGAAATGGCCGACGACCTCGCGCAACTGTAGTGGGCACTGTATGATTGTCGCGGATACAGCTGCGCTCATCTCCCTGGCGTCGGTCGACCTGTTCGATACGTTGCTCACCGAATTCGAGGTTGCGACTACAGAGACAGTGATCGACGAACTCGACGCGACCAGTGACTACGACGACACCCACGGTCGTGCCGCACAGACTGTGCTCGACAGCACAGAACAGTTCACTGTCAGAGACGTTGACGGCACGCTGTCCTCATCTCGGATTGACGAGGGCGAAGGGAGCTGTGCGCTCCTGTGCAACGATCTTGACGCAGCGTTCCTCATCACTGATGATTTCCGTGCCCTGCCGGAACTGCAGACCGCTGTCGACGCACAGGTCGCTATTTCGCCTATCGTTCTCAAAGCACTGGTAACCCGGCAGGTCCTCGATAGACAAACGGCTCTGGAGAAGCTTGACCACCTCGCCGAACAACGTTCCTGGCTTGGACAGCCGATCTATCGGCGGGCACAGAACCTCTTTGAAGAAGAGTAATTTGCATGAGTGGCGGTAGTTCCTGAATTCAAACTGACCGACAGTGACCCTACGCTGGGGCCTGTTAGAGGTAGTCAGCCACTCCAGTCGCTCGCCAATCGGTTACAATCGGACGTTGTACGGGAATACCTGCTAAACGAGTTGTAACGGTAAAGGAACCGCCGGACGTCAGCACACGTGCGCTGTGACCGCACATGGTTACCAAGCCAGTCCCCGCCACAAAGGCAAGGGAGTGGCCTGCGTCCTCACTCAAAATTAGCGCAGGTGAATATAAAAAAGTTCGCTTGTCACCCATCAGCTGCCGCTGAGCTATCTCTTAGAATTTCTAACGCCACAATCTGGGCATGGTTTGTCCCACTCTGGATCACCATGACAGGTATATTGATACGTCGCTTCCCATCGTCGGTGAGCGTCCAGGTGGCCCGTGGCCGCGTCGAGCCCTTGGCAACACTAGCTCACCGTCACAGGCATACCAGACACGTGCACTTGATTTCGGTAGCGTCCAGTCCAACGGCGGGCTGTCCATCCATGTCCAGTACCGCCCGAGGGCTGGATGTGAGAGTGTCCGAAGGCGGTAGGCACCAGCATCGTCGCGAGTAATCCCACGGACAAGCCAACCGAGCTGGTCACGAACCCATGTGAGGTGAGGCCGCCGCATCGAGGACAGCCGCAGCGCTGGCGGCCCGTCGTTGGGGTTATCGAGATTCCCATCACCCACCAGACAGCCCCGAATCGCCTCGTGCTTGGCATCGCTCAGGTCACGATACGAACACCGCTTGCTCCGCGACCAGTGCTGTGCAAGGCGCTGATACTCGCTGTCGCACTGGTTGCAGACGCCCCCACGAGCGTCGACGACCCACTCGCTCATACCCGCCGGTGTGAACGGATCGATATGTAGGTATCGTGTTCGCTCCAGTGTCGGTCGGTTGGCTATTGCTTCAGTCCGGTGTGGGTACGATAGACTACACAACAGCCCTCATTCACGGCTACTGGTCAGTACAGGGCGCGTATTTTGTACAGGGTCATCTGGCTCTGTTGAAATCCTCAGTTAGTGATAGGTTTGAATCATCTTGCTGAATATAGAGGGTGTAGTCAGCACGAGTGTTTGGTCCACAGGTTGCGTGCTGAATCGGCCGTTGTAAGATATTACAAGAGACGAGTTTCTTTGAGATACACACGGTATTCTAAATCATCCCCCACATCGGCCATTTCCTCATCGCTAATTTCAAAACGATACACACAATCTGTGTCTGACATTTTTTCATCGTCACAAATTTTTTCTGCCAACTTCGTAGTCGCATTCGCAACACCTTGATAAGAACGTAGGACCACACCGTCGTGATCTTGTGGAGATAATGCGGCTTGGTAATATCTTGCCTGGCTATTTAGATTACTGTTCGGCCCAACAAACGCAGACATATATCGGTTGCCGTCGTACTCCAGAACTTCTGGTTCATCCTTGCTCCTCTCTTCTGGCTCATCTTGTTTTTGTCGTCGCTCGTCTCTTCTCGCGTCAATTTCCGAACGGACCCACGAAACTTGACTTTCGATAATATCTGACCACTGTTCTTCATCACTTTCAGGTGGGATTGACACTCGATACCTTCCTTCCCCGAACCATTCTACCAGACCGAGAACCGAAACTCTGTAAAGGTCTTGGTCAATTTTGTCTGAGTCAGGTACATCCTCCGGGTCTCGATTACGCAGTAGCTCTGTTTCAAGTTCTTCAGCTGAAAATATTTCATCCCCGAATAATTCCCAAGCATCGATATAGCGCCCAGTAATCCTCTCAATATCGGGTTTTTTCGCTGTTGGAGTCATATATCCAGTACATCTGCCAATTTGATAACTGTTTCCATTATCATAAAAAGCCATTATATTAGTTCGTTAGAGGATCAATATCGTACTTTTCGTAGGACATAACATACAGAAATGTGGTGCATTCGCGCATTGGGCATTGTTTAGACGCCAGCGTTCAGCGGTCAGCCCCCTCGATTGCGCGTTCGATGTTTCGCACCGCTGATTTCATGACAAGTTCGCGGAATTGACCGAACCACGTTCTCGCCCATAGCGTCTCAATATATCGCTTTCGCAATCCGAAAAACACGGACTCAGCATTCGAACGCTGGTTTTACGCCTGATTATGGATGAGTAAGTTTCTCGTCCTTCCTCGGAAACCTGTGCCGCGTTGCGGAATCAGCGGTGTGATACTTTCAGCGCGCAACCTTGTGCGAAGTGCTTCCCAGCCGTATCCTTTATCGGCCGCCACAGCCGTCAAGTCGTCAAGATTCCGCACCAATACCTGCCAACCACCTGTGTATCGTGCAGTTGTTTCATCGAACAATGTATATCTAGAATCGCACTTGTTTCACAATCGATGAGTAGCGTGGTCTTCACCGCTTCGAACGTGTAATCCGTCCGTTTCGCGTAGTGCTGGCTCGCTTGGACACGATCCACGCCGGTTGCGTCGATCGCCTAAACATCACCGAGATCGTACATCTCGACTGACGAGTCAAGCATCGCTCGCCACCGCTTCATCGGAATCTCTTGCTGCCGCCGAAATAGACGATCTACTTGATCAAGGGGCCGACGAAACCGATGATATAATAGATAAGGGAGAAGGCGTCATTCTTGGATAACGAAATGTCAATATCAGCACCATATATTATTGTAGATACGTAACCTGATGACGATTTCAAGAGATTCACCGGTGTGGTGGGTGGTAGGATATCTAATCAACCTTCTAACGGCAGGTGTGATGGCATTACCCCAAACTACCGGTGGCAAAGCAGATGCAGTGCTGCTAATAGCAGCAGCAATCGTCGGTCATGCTCTGTATAGAGTACGGGTGAAGTATTTTCAATAACGCCCGAGGATCCGTTATCCGAGTTCCTGAACTAGGTATTGAGGAACACCAGTCTCCAGCAGCCGGCGTCGTGGTCACCGTCACACGAGCGCGCCACATCGCTCGCAAGTACCACGACTAGGACCTGCCCAGTGAAAACGAAGTCTGCCAACAAGCGATGGAGGGGTGAAGCGTGGCGTCCAGTGACTCATCCCAGGCGTACATGATCTGCAGAGCGTTGGGTGCGACGCGTCGGTCTTCGATGCCGAGCGCATCGCATGTGTCGACGGAGAATACGGGCCATGCATGGCTGTCGGCCGTCACGCCGGCGTCTGTTCTCACGGCCATCTCTCTGTCTGGGACGTCGCTGAGGCCTAAGTGACCTCTATCGGATACTTGCACACACTGCCAATTTTGTGACCCCCCGATGGGTGAGGGGTTTCCCGATCATGAGCACTGACCAGCAGTCCGTCGACGAACAGCCTTCAGATACCGAAGCCGACGACCAACCAGACGTTCGTGCCCAGCATCGACAGGCACAGGCCAGTGGCGAAGTTTTTCAGGGCCGTCACCGAGGTGACAGGTAGATGTGTTGTCCCGACTGCCGTCGGCCACAGTCGGCGTCGGCATGTGTACAGAAACGCTACCATATCGACGGGCAGGCTTTCGACCCGATTCCGTGGGGCGAGGGCAGCCAGTATCTCACCTACGAGCGGCAAACCCTCAAAAGTGGTGAGCCAACTGCTGTAATCGACCCCGAACAATGGCGCAACCGCTCATGTCCTGCCTGTGGCGTCGAGCAAGGCGAGTTCCACCATCGGTCGTGTGACTACGAGGAGTGCCCCGCATGCGGCGAGCAGCTGCTACTATGTTCTTGTCTTGTCGAGATCGAGATCAACGAGATGTCCAGTCTCACAGGTCGCTTCAAACGGTTGCTCGCTCGTCTCTTGTGAGCGCCTTTACTCTGCCCCAATGAAGACATCGTTTCATACGAAACATGGGGAGACTGTTATAAAAGCAAACGCCGCCTTCGTACTCTCGCACCTGTTGTCGAAGTTCCGGCGAAGAAGTTGACAGTCGCGTCGATAGAAAACTCGAAGTCCCAGAGAGCAACGTACATGGATACCGCTCGAATCCCTGTGGTTTGACATCAACCTCCGCGTGAACGCAGAGGGGGATGTCAATGTTTAGCTTCGAGCGGAGTCCTTCACGAACCGTATAACGTAGTCCTCATCCTCATTGTTATATTGTATACTCCAGTACACAACCTCAATCTAATATCGTTAACTGCAGTCAACAACATTATGCCCCTCCCGTCTCACACAGGGGTATGGATGAAGCGAATCTACTGGCTCTGCTGAACCGAATGAATCTCTGGTGGCAGGGCGAGGAAGTGCAGGATTCTCTCAAGAAGGCAGAACACCGGCGGCGAGATTTTTACAAGATCAGAGAGCGGTTGATGACTTCCCAGCGGTCGATCATGACGGTCCGTGGCCCCCGCCAAGTCGGGAAGACAACGCTTTGCGGACAGTTGATCGAGTCCCTTCTCAATGAGGACGAGATCCCCAGTGATCGGATCATGTATCTCACGATTGAAAACAGTGCGATCCTCTCGAAGCCCGAAGGAGTGATTGAAGACGCGATTGAGGCTTTCAAGAACAATATCCTTCAGAAGGACTTCCGGGACGTGGATGGAACAGTCTATATTTTCATCGATGAGGTTCAGAAAGCACCGGACTGGGCGGACACGCTGAAATACTATACTGATACGTACTCGAATCTCCAGTTCGTTGCGACTGGTTCAATCAGTACTCTGATCAAGAGTGATGCGGGTGATACGCTTATTGGCCGGTTGGACGAGCGGATAATGCTGCCGGTGAAATTTATCGAGTACGTCCGGTATGAATCCGTTATTGATGAGCAGACAGTCTATGACGAGTCTACCAAACTACGTTCCAAGCTCGCAGAAAGTGTGAAAGAAGGGGATTCAACGGCACTCCGTGGTGCGCTCTCGCGCTTCTTCGGGCTCTATGAGAATAAGAAGCCACAGCTGAAGCGACTGAAAGACGAGTACCTCCTCAAAGGTGGGTATCCTGGCGTCCTCGATGAGACAGTCGCCGACTCCTACACTGTGCTGGATACTGACCTGCGAAATACAGTCACTGGCGATCTTGCGAACGTGTTCAAAGTCGAAAAGCCGGAGAAAGTGCTTCGGGTTCTCTCACTACTGGCCGCGTCGACAGGGTCGAAAGTGAGCAAGTCCAGTATCGCCGATGCGGCCGATATCAGCCGGCAGACGGTCGACGCATATTTGGAGCATCTGGACGAGTTTTATTTGATCAACCGATGTCCGACCTACAAAGGGTCCGAGTACTCCTCTGGCGGACTGCCGAAAATCTACTTGCAGGATGTCGGAATATACAATGCGTTGAATGGAACACTTGCCGAATCGACGCTGGAGAATTTAGATGCAATGGGCCCAATTTTCGAAACAGCTGTCTGTGATCACACGCGACGCCTCCAATTTTTCTTATCGAATGCTCAGAACGCAGACATCTACTACAACGATTCAGGCGGTGAAGTCGATTTCATCCTTGACGGGAACGAATACCTTGTCCCCATCGAAGTGAAGAACGGCGACTCTACGTCGCGGTCACTACGTGGAGTGAAAGAATTTATCGAGAAACGTGATGCCGAATTCGGCATCTGCGTCAACAATGCAGACGTGCTTGATAATGAGGACGGCATTGTCCATATCCCTGCCTGGATTTACTTTTTCCTCTGCTAGTTGCTTCCCTGTAGGGGGTGTCCCCGAGAGCGACACGACTACACTCCCGTTGGCAGTCGAACGCACTCAGCGTGGGGCTGGCAAGCCGGCTGAGAACGCGAGAGACCAGCGTATGTCGGCGTGGGACTGACAGCCGGGCAGGAACGGATGGCTGGCTGGTGTGCTCTCTGGCCGCCGAGCAGCCGCCGCTGGGCGGCACTCTCGCTCTTTCCCGTGCCGGGACGGGAACAGAGAAGGGATGAGACGGGTGCAGAGTATAAGGGTCACGTGTATGGCGGGAGGAGGGTTCTGGCACTGCTATACCTAGAGTCGGAAACTATCGCACTCGTGGTAAGGTCAAGGGAGATAGCACTACAGAAGGCGAGACTCACGGCACTGCTAATGGCGGAACTCGTGGCACTACCCTCGGAGTCACTACTGACTGCTATGGGACTGCTAAGGCATGCTGGACTGGAACCACTGCAAACGGTGTCGCGACGACGAGTTCGGTGTCGGATCAGCACATCTTGAAAGCCCCACGCCGCTGGCGGTCGCTCAGCGACATATCCTCACTGCGTTCGGATAGGGGCCGCTGAACCGACTCCAACAAGCGCCAGCGGCGTGCCCCTTTCAGTCCCACCCAATTACTGCGGCACAGCAGTAGTCGACGCACGCGTCTAAGTCGCGCGCGGTCTGGGTGAGGAACCCTCGCGGCCGGCGCTCCCTCGCCGGAACGAGGACGGGCACTCCGTGCCCTGTGTTCCGGGCTGCTCACTCCGTTGCGCTGCCGGGCTTTCACCCATCCGGCACTCGCTTGGCCGCGCGGGATGCTGGCTCACCGCAACCGCACACGATAGGACCGCCCGCTGGGGTGTCAATACCATACCGTTCTTTATATACTAATTTCCCTCGAAAATAGAAACACAATACGCCGCTTAGATACCATCCAGACACCCAAATATTGCACTTGAAACAATCCAATTAGTCCGTTATCTTTAAGTGATATGCACCCGTGCCATTAAGTACGGAAAGATACGACGCAGGCGGCGCTCACGAAGCAGTATCACGCCGCAGAAATCGGGTGCTGGTACACCCGACAAGTGTCTTTCCGTTACCCCAGAAAGACAATGTACGCTACCAATTCCAGCGGTAAGAAAGCATCGGCAAGCAACCAAACGGTTACTCTCTCCGCCCACGTCGACGGCGGTCCCGAGCAACTTCTAGAGCAGGTCGCAGCAACCGAGAACGGCGACGAACTCGATTTCCGGATGAACAAGGGCAGCGACAGCCGTGGCAACTACTACGCCCGTCAAGAGGATTACACGCGCTACGACTGGACCCGCTCGACCGAGGTGGGGCCGGACCGATACTTTGGCGAAACTCTGGAACAGCAAGAGGAGCGCCACGGACGCGAGGCCGAGCAAGCCCGACATTCCGAGGTCGCACGCGCTCACGTCGACGGTCCCGACCGCGAAGCCTCGGCTCGCCAGCTCACCGAAGCCGAGACGGAACGTGCCGACGGTTTCCGCTCGCCGGCTGACCCCCGGCAGTGGATGGACCGCGACACGCTGGCCCGAGTCAACCAGCAGGCCGCAACGCTCGCAGACAAGACCAGTCTGTCACGGGCGGCGGCGGCTCGCCGACTCGCGGCCCTCGTGTCCGGGCAGATAGGCGACTGCAACGACCTGTATGAGGCGTCCTTTACCGTGCTTGCGGAAGCCCGCGACGAACTGGAATCACCCACGCCTATCGCGGATGTCTCGCCCTACGGCTACGAGTGTACCGTTGAGGGGGAAGTGACCCACATCATCGAGGACCCCGATGCTCGGAACCAGTACCAAGTGCTGTACCTCGAAGACGACGAGGGAACGAGCGCGAAGGTCACGGTCTGGGGCAAGTCCATGCACGGCGGCGAAATGGTCCGTACCCTCCACGAAGGCGACCGGGTGCGAATCTCCGGGGGCAAGCCAGACGAGTATAACGGCATGGCGACGGTGGCAGTCACGAGTGACACGCTCATGTGCGTCATCGAGCGCGGCGACGGTTCCGCGCCCACCGGACACGCTGGCTGTGCGTTCGGTTGCTCCGGCGAAAGCCGAACGGCGGCGTCGTGGGAGGCTGAGTCAGACACCCATCAGTGGGCCAACGAGCGGGACACTGACCGCGCGGTCGCCGTGACGCTCGGGAAGGCCCGCTGTCCCGAGTGTTCGGACCTCTTCGACACTGAGCATGGGGCCGCCACCCATCAGGGTCTCGTCCACTCCGCAGACTGACGCCCGATAGCGGGGGCGTCCCCCATCGAGCGGGGGCTTCCTCAGGCGGCGCGACGGTGCTCGCGCACGCGGCCTCGCCGCCGCCTCCGGCGAGCCGGGCGGCGGCGAAACAACCGCGCGCACGGACTGGAGCGCCAACAGCGACAGCGCGTCGACGTGGGTCAGTCTGATGGGGGCTATGGGAGGGCTGGTGGCCTGGTGTGTGCGTAGACGTGGGCCAGCCGGCCCGTGAGACACTGGGGCTGAGTGGCTGGTGGACGTGACAGCGCGCGACGCCGACGGGGCGCTGCGCTCGGCGCTATCGCGCGCCTCGCGGCGGTCCAATCGTGCCTGCAGTAGCGGGCGCGATCCGGCCCACCGCCGGGATGTGCGCGGGTGCCCCAGTCCAGTTTCTGTTGGTTATTCGTGCGTCACCATCCAAGAGTTCGGTAGCACGGCTACTTCAGACGACGCCACAGAGTAACTCGCAATGCCTGATACTGAGCCCCTCTATGACGTTCATGAGCAGACCGAGAATCCCGACCACGCATCGGTCGATGATGTAGTCGATCTCGTGTTAGAACGGGCGCAAAACCCGCGAAACGATCACGAGGACGGACATTTCGATACGGCGATGGCAACCATCATCGAGACCTACGGAATCGAGCCCGTCCGCACTGTTATCTATCGCGTCCTCGTCGACAACGAACCGTTCCGGACCGCCACGACTGGACTCGAATTACGTAACGTCGACGGCCTTCGGATCGGAACGACGGCTGGCTGGTTTCTCAACGAGCTGAACGCACGGAACCACGGCTGAGACTGTCGGGACCGGGTCCTGCCCCACGGCCGCTGATGTGCAGGTTTCTGTATGTGCCGAAACGGCTATCCAGCTATGTGCAAAACTCGCAGACGAAATGAGTGGCAGCGACGATCCACGCCGGGTTCACTTCCAATCTCCTGGGTATCTCGTCGACCGACTAGACGCGATTGCGGAACTCTTCGAGAAGGATCGGACAGATCTACTTGTTGAGGCGATTCACGAGTACATTGAGGACACTGCCAGTAGTGAGTCGTTCCAGAAACTCGTCGCAACGAAGTACTACGACGAGCAGCTCAAGTTCGAGACGGTCAAGCAGTTAGTCGGCGTCGAAACCGCCCAACACCTCCGTATTCTCAAAGCAGATCTTGAGGACGAACCACTTGATCTCGCTGCCCCTGACAATACCGATGTTTACGAAGGCGACGCGACGACGGTTGAGACCGCAGCCGACGAACGATGAGCGGCCGGCGGCTACGAACAGTCATCGGGTCCTCCAGACGGACCTCAGTTCCCGGGCTAATCGAGGAGTCTGTTTTTGTCCCCCCGAGGAGGTGCGGGGCGATCCAGTTGCGGTCGCCCTGCGAGGTGATTGTTCAATGGGACACCGCGCACTCGTTGCGTACGAACGTACAGACGGACAGTATACGCTCCACTACAGCCACTGGGGCGCTGCGAGCCTGAAGCTCAAACAGCGTATCTCAGCCGAGTCGCCGTTCGGTGGCGAAGACACTGACTCTAGGTGGGCGCAACAGTTGCTGGCGGAACTGGCTGATGGCCTCGGGGCAGATGCCGTTGATGGCTACCTCGCTGGCAAGGATCGATCGTCAACCGTCGTCGAGCCGAAGCCCCGCGCCACTAGGCTCACCCTTGAGGAGATCCTCGCTGACCATCTTGACTATCTTCATCACGAGGCGTTCTTCGTCGTGTCGTCGACGTTCGAGGTAACCGCCTACCGAACGCTGTGGTTCGGCCTGCAATACGACTCGGAGACGATCGAACAAGCAGAGACAGTGGGGAACGGCGCCCTCGCGACAGTACGCTGGCACAACTGCGAGCCAGTTGGCGACGGCCACCTGCAGGGGCAGTTCATGGCGCTCAAAGACGTCGTTGGTGACATGATCGACAAGGACATCTTCACGCCGTCGACCGCGAGGCAGTACCTGAAACAAAAGCTCGGCGAGCGGGTCGGAGACCAACAGGAACTGCTCATTCCGACCAGAGAATCACCCTTCGAGGAAGCAAGCCTGAACCATTCATAGTTCGAGAAGTTCTGTGCACAGCTTGTAAATAAAAATCCCAAAACATACTTATATGAATTGGACCTATAATTTACAAATATGCTGACGAAGGCCGGCCTCGCATTGCTAGACGCGCTTAGCGCTGGCCGTGCGGCAACGCCAGACGAACTCGCGACCGAAACCGAGTATTCACAGGACCACATCTACGACATCCTTGACGAGTTGCTCGAAAACGGGTTGCTCACTGAGACCCGTGGGTCGAAGAACCGGCGACTCGTCCGGGTGACTGACCATCCGGTCGTCGAGTCGTATCGAGACCTCCGTTCGAAGCTCAGGCACGTCGACTGGACTGAGATCCTTTCGCCAGCGACGTTACGGGTGTGCTGGTACCTCGACGAACCACGTCGAGCGACCGAAATCGCAGACCGACTCGACATCACTCGACAGGGCGTTCATAACGCGCTGTCGCCGCTCAAGCACCGTGCGATGCTGTCGCCGTCTGGACCGGAATACTCGTTGGCTGAAGACCTCTCGCCACTGCTAACGTTCGCACGAGCAGTCGTGACCCACGAACATCGTTCGCGAGTTCGAGAACTTGCCCCGAGTGCGACTGTCGAGTGGTGTGACCCGGAGCGAGCACTCAGCCGCGTCCAGACACCCGAGGATACGAATACACTAGAGTCGGCTGCTGAGTGGCGTCTCACTGGCCTCGCACGATTTCAGGAGTACGGCTTGCAGTTCTTCCTCGCCGGTGAACCCGCGTTCTGGTACGCTCCGGATGAAGACCTCACGCCCTCGGAGGTAGTGTGCCACACCCTCGTCCTCGATAGTGACTCTCGCCGCGTCAGTTATTCGATGCTGTTGATCGAGAAACTGGATATCGAACAGGAGACCCTCACAGAAACGGCAATGTGGTACGATCTGGAGACAACCGTGGCCGCGATGTACCGACACCTACACGGAGAGTTCGAGGTTGCTGATGACCTCCCTGTCTTCCTCCCGAGTGAAGCAGAATTTACCGCGCTCAAAGAGCAGTACGGTGTCCTATGACTGTTTTCAAAGGTGACGAGGCGATCAGAGCATTTCTGGAAGAGTTCGACAGCTGGCTCTCGGAATCCGTCGACGTGTATCTCCTCGGCGGCTCGGCGATGACGGTTCGAGGACTGAAAGACCAGACCGAGGATATCGACCTCGCGCTGGGTGTTGTATCCGAGTTCGAGCACGTCTATCAAGCGCTTCAGGCACAGGGGTTTGCGGTAGTTGGCGAGCCGACGGAGTCGTTCGCAGGTGTCGGGAAGACTGTCGAACTCCAGCACGAAGGCCGCGGGTTTCAGATCGATCTCTTCGAGCGGCAAGTCGTCGGGAAGGTGTGGATAACCGACCGAATGCATGACCGGGCGGAAGAGTTCTGGACCGGCGATCACGCGACGGCGTTCGTTCTCTCAGATGAGGATATGTTCCTGCTAAAAGCAGTCTCGGGTGGCAACCTGGCGAGTGGCCGTCGACGCGATATCGAGGACATGCGGAAGTACGCTCAGCGTGGCCTCAACTACGAGTCGATTCTGACCGAAATCAACGAACAGCGCCCGTTCAACACTGGCTCCACAGAAGCACGGCACATCCGCGACCGGTCTCATCCGCTGTTCACCATCGAGATGGCGGTCACGTCGCTGTCAGGCCTTCCGAATACGTTCACGTCTCGTATCGCTGCGTTCGCGACGGAATTTGAGGTCGAGTATACCGTCATCGGTGCGGTCGATGATGGACTAACTGATATCGAGAAAATTCGAACCCGTGTCCTCTCAAACGTGAGGGCGCTTTCTGACGACCAAGCGGACGCTGTTGACGAGGCTATTACTCGGTTAGTCGAAAAGCAGATTCTAGACCGACACGGAGATACTGTCCAGATCCGGTGATCATGTTTCCTATGCACCCCGGTCAAGAACGGCATGCCTCTCGGTTTCCCACTCATAGATGAAGCCACAAGGCCTGACTCCACGGGAGTTTAGGAAACCGCTCCAATTTGCACCGTTCAACTCGGCGAAGCGGTTTGCAAGATGGTCTGCAGAATCTGGACTCGCGCTGTGTCCCTGAAATAAAATTCGTGTCAATTCCACGTCATCGATATTGGTGGCATCTTTCGGAGTAAGCCGGCGTCGAACGCCGACAATCAGCAGGCCGTCGTCTACGTGTCAAGAGCGTGGGTCTGCCGGCCCGGGAGACACTATACTGGGTGACTGGTGGACGCGACAGCGCGCGACGCCACCGACAGACTCGCGATACTCGTCTGTCGAGCCCTCGTTCGCTACCGCTCACGAGGACGACGGGGCGCTGCGCTCGGCGCTATCGCGCGTCTCGCTTCGGTCCATCGTGCCTGCAGTAGCGGGCGCGATCCCGGCCGACAAAGAGGAGGGAACGAGGAAGCCGCATTTCTTGGCAGGGATGATTACTGTGTTGTCTCCCCACAGATACACTCATGTCCCTTTCGAGATCGCCCAGTGATGTATCTATGAATCTCAGTTGCGAGTTCGTACATCGCTTCGGCACGCGCTGCTGAGGCGAGTCCATCCTGATAGTAGGTTTTTGCTCGGTGATCGCGCCAGAGATCTGCGAGGTCTGCGGCCATCGATTCTCCAAAGACACCGGCCGCTGCCGCCTCCCGGTAGACCCCGGGATGCGTCCCGGGGAGATCATCCGGCTGCATCGTTCCGCGTTCAAGGAGCCGGAATTCCACAGTCCGTTCGATAGCGACGAACGACGCTTCGATAACGAGCGTGTAGTAGTTCGCGTTTTGAAGTGCCTCAGCGCCGGCAAGTAAGCGACAGGCCTTCCGCAATTGGAGGATGGCAGCACCCTCAACAGCTAGTCCGGTTTCGATTTCTGTTGGACGACGGTCGAACGCGGCTTGCACGTTATCGATGAGTTGCTCGATTCGCGTACTACTCATCGGCGACGGCCTCCTTTCGGACTGAGTCGAGTTGGTCGCTGCCGTACACCGTAATTCCCTCGGCGAATATTTCACGGAGTTTTGACCCGGCTCTATATGCGCTTTCCGCAGATTCGACA
Source organism: Haloarcula sp. CBA1127 (assembly GCF_001485575.1). Taxonomy (NCBI): domain Archaea; kingdom Methanobacteriati; phylum Methanobacteriota; class Halobacteria; order Halobacteriales; family Haloarculaceae; genus Haloarcula; species Haloarcula sp. CBA1127. The sequence goes on along the minus strand of NZ_BCNB01000004.1, from coordinate 57,441 downwards.
TACGGCTCGAACGCGAACCGCTCACCGTCGAAGCGGTCGGACTGGAGATCACCAACAACGTCGGTAATCCGCCGGCGTGCTGTCGTCCGATCACCATCGACAACGACGAAACAATCGATGTCGCTCTGGCGATCAGCCTCGCCCCGAGCAACGCTCCCAAAGACAACGATGCCGAGTAGTTCGTCGACGTCGTCGGCGTCAGTCAGCGCGGCTTGCGCGCGGTCAACGAATGTCCGGATCGGTGCATGGAACTCAGACTGCGGAATGGCAAGGATTGGGTCGTCTTTCTGGAGTCGGTTTGGGTTGATTGTAATGTAGTTTCGTTGTGGCGTCTCTCGAATTTGGATAGCCCCAATACTGTCGAGGAGGCTGACAGCCCGCCAGACCGTCGAGCGGGTGACTCCTGTGGCGTCGACGAGTTCGGGAATCGTAAACTCCGCATCGTGGGCATCGACGAGCAGTCGTAGGATGTCGTCTGCGGCACTGATACGAAAGACATCGGTATCCGAGTCAGGATATGCATCGATGCTGACCGTTATATCTCGTTTCGCCATTTCAGACACTATCTGATTTTGTGCAACAGCATATAAATAGGTAGCGGCGTCGAGTAATAGGGCAGTATCCCATGCAGGTAATTCAAGCCCGCTGTCGGTTCCAGCGTCGTTGGCCCGACACTGATCTGGAGACGATGCTGCTACTGCTTGGGCCAGTTTCAGACTGAGTCGGATCCAGCAGAGAGTCCCGACTGCTAAACGGTTCGACGAGAGCTTTGCAGGTGGGAGGATCGATCCCGAGTGGGTCTGCGAGGGAGACGATCAGCTTGGTCGTTGCTCCGTTATTTACGCTCCAAGATCAGGAACCAGTTGCTGATTGGTGGCTCCTCCAGCTAATACTTAGTGAGTCGACAGTCTCGGAGTGTGTGAAATGAATTGCAGGCATGAGTCCACTGCCTTGGGACCAACTGGAATAAACAGTGGGTGTCGCGACAGCGCGCGACGCCACTGCCAGACTCGCGATGCTCGTCTGTCGTGTCCTCGTTCGCGTGCGCTCACTCGGACGACGGTGCGCTGCGCTCGGCGCGGTCGCGCGTCTCGCTTCGGTCCAATCGTGCCTGCAGTAGCGGGCGCGATCCCCGCCAAGAACTGTCCGGGTCCCGGCTGAATACAGCTCTAAATTACGATAGCTGAATTCGACGAAAGCAACGTGAATTTGAGCTGTTAGGATTCAGATGGCAATGCCAGCCATGACAATTGCTGCGATGGCTGGCCTGAGCATAATGTACACCCTGTCGATGTTCGCTGGTTCGCTGGGTGGCGCTGCAGGGGCCGCTGCCGGTACAGTGTCAAAAGGCCTGTCGAAGGGCAAAAACACAGTTGCTGGCGTGGTCGGAATCGGCGGCACCGGCGGTTCAGGCCCGACACCAGCGTCTAAAACGGGCGTTGTCGCATCGACTGTCCCGATGGAAGGCGGTTCTACCGACTCCCAGTCAGATTCGTCGGTGGCCGACAACACGGCACAGGACTTGTCAGCCACGTCGGTGACGGAATCAGGACAAGCCACTCTGGAGCAATACGAAGACGGAACGACACCAGATGCACCGGCAAATCAGACTTCAGACAGCGACGGGTATCAAGAGCCATCAGAGCAATCGCTCAGTGAACTTGATGACCGCGAGGCGTTCGAAGCCGCGGTCTCCGACGACTGGTCGGACGAGCAGGTCGACGACCTCTGGGAACTCAACAGTAAACACGAGGACGGCTCCGTTGGCCAGAGCCTCGCAGCCGAAGCGCTCAAATCTGTCGTCGGCAAAGAACTCGGTGCGCTCATTGGCGGCGCGGTTGGCGGCATTCCGGGCGCGCTCATGGGCGGCGCCGCAGGCTGGGCCACACAGAAATCTGTCGAGCGCTACGGTGACGGCATTTCCAAACGTCTGCCCGACGACGTCCGCACTCGCTTTGCCGACACCGTCGACACCGTCACCACCAAAGCTGATATGTGGGCCAGTGACATCAAAATGGGATGGGATGTCGGGACCGGTCGGTATCAGTCCAGCGACCACTCTGGTGGTGCTGGGGGCGGAGTTGAGAGTGTGGACAATACCCACGACAAGTACTCGTAAATCATGGAAACAAGCTTACTCGGTCACGATGACGAAGATTGCGGCATAGAGGTGTTCGATGAGCATGGCAATCGTCACGTCATCTCTGTAGAGTGGGATGGAACGATTGATCAACACGCAACGCAAGATTATCCCAACGAACGGGCCAACCGTACTGAGGAAGAACAGCGAATCTTATCTCAAGTCGAGGAACGAGCGAAGTACGCTGCTCAGCAGGAGTTTCCGGAGGAAGATATCTTGGAGCCGATGTGGGACCCAGACCATATCAGGCGGGGAATAGAAGCGGTCAAAGCGTACCAACTTGATGATTTCCACCGGGAGTTTCGGGATTTCTACGAAGCGTTAGACGACCCCGCTGGATACGCCCCTGAACCTCGGGAGTCCGTCGTTGTCGAGTCGGCGCGTATCTACAAAGCGTTCACCATCACGCCGGAGAACCGTATCGATGAAGTGCTTGATGTTGTGCTGAGCTATGAACGACCGGACGGCAGCGATGGAACTGTCGGCCAGACACGAGAGTTAGACGACAGTCTCATCCTCTGTGTGATACCCGCACTAGACATCGGCGAAGGCTTCGACTACCAAGAGGAGTTCCACAAGCTCGTTCTGACCCACCTCCTCGCTCAGATCCGAGATATATATCTCGATATGGGCGAAGAACCGCCAGACGAGTACAAAGTCCAAGGCGTCGGCAAGCTCAATATCCACGGCGACGGTATCGGCGAGACCTAACAGTAGTGTGTTGAATCCATCTGCGACCACTGACAGTCTGATCCAATATTGCCTGTTCTACTGACTCCCAGCCGGGTTCAGCAGCGACCGATACCACGGCCCAGGAGCTGTCAGCCACCTCAGCGGTAGCTCCGGATGGTGGCAGTGCTGACTCACAGCCATCAGAACCGTCGGTCAGCGACACCTCCTACGAGATGGAGTCCGTGCGGGACATCAGGGATAAACCGGGCTACGGGACGGATGAGGACCCTGCCCAGAAACATGACCTCGACGAGATGAGCAGCTACGAGTTCCGCCAGAAATCCGAGGAGGCCCAACAAGAAATTATCGAACAAGCCTTCGAGAACGACGACATCGATGCGCTGAGCGAAGGCATCGGCGAAATTGGCGACAAAGACTTCAGCGACCACCTCAAAGCCGGCGGCAAGAAAGGTGCGTTCAAGTCAATCGCTAAAGGCGGGATCGCTGGTGCAGGTCTCATGCTTGGGACGGCTAGTGGTGGCCTCCCCGCCATCGCTGCCGCTGCAGCCATCGGCGGCGCAGGCGGCTTCGGGACCGGAGTCGCCAAGTCCATTGGTCTCGATAAACTCGACAGAGACTACCAGAGCTGGGATGGCATCACAAACGAAGTCCCGAAAGACGTCGGGAACGCCGTCGACAGCATCCGTGATGTCGTTGGCCTCTCTGGTGGAGACAAAGACACGCAGAAAGCGACTGGCGATGCCGAAGCTGGTAGTGACTTCGACAGTGAAAATGTGAAAGATTATGAAAACTGAAATACGCGGCCACGACGACGAAGATTGCAGTGTAGAAGTATATGATAATAACGGCGATAGGCACATAATTAGAATAAGTTGGGATGGGACAGTGCTCAATCACGCACAAGAGACATACCCACACGAGGCTTCAGAGCGTACGGACGAACAAGAGCGGATCATGCAGCAGGTCCGCATACGCGCTGAATACGCGGCACACGCTCACTTCGAGGACGAAGACATTATTGAAGACCCGGCCTGGCTCCCGGGCGAGATAGAGCGAGCGATGGAAGTCATCCGCACCCTGCCCACGGAAACATTCGCCGAACACTTCCGCGAGTATTACGACGCCGTCCGGGACCACACGGGCGAGCGTATCGACGACGATGTTCAAGCGGTTGTACGTATTCGAAAACTCATCTACATCTCTGACGATAACGAGCTTGTCCACACAACGCCGGCAAAAATCCAGTACATGGACACCGATGGAGAAACTCAAGTCACAAATCTCAGCGCCGAGGGGCCAGACGGCTTCGATAGTTTCGTCGTCACGCTCCCACCACTAACGTTCGAGCGCGACGACTTCGAGTTCCCCGAGTCATTCCAAGCACTCGTCGTCAGCAATCTCATGTGCCAGATCCGGGACATCTACCTCAACATGGGCGAGGAGCCGCCCACCGAATACCAGGTAGAAGGCATTGGCAAGACTGCGACCCTCCACGATGGACTTGTTTCCCGACCAAACGGATAAATCCTGAAACAGACCGATACAGATTATCAGAGCTGGGATGGCATCACAAACGAAGTTCCGAAAGACGCCAGCAATGTCGCCGACAGTATCCGCGATGTCCTTGACTTCTCACCGGGCCAGAAAGACACTCAGAGAGCGACTGGCAGTGCTAAAGCAAACACTCACGAAACAGACAACAGATTCAACAACGAAGATAATTAAATCAGAAATATAGAGCAAAGTGGATGGTATAAATCAACCAAAGAAAGGAAGTAATTATGGAAGCAAACATACTCGGACACGATGAGAGAGGGGTTGGTGTCGAAGTTTTCGATACCAATGGAGACAGACACACGTTTGAACTCGATTGGGATGGGAATATTGAAAAACACGGACAGGATGTATACCCGCGTGAGGCTTCAGAGCGCACGGACGAACAAGAGCGGATCATGCAGCAGGTCCGCATACGCGCTGAATACGCGGCACACGCTCACTTCGAAGACGAAGACATTATTGAGAGTCCGGCGTGGCTCCCGGGCGAGATAGAGCGAGCGATGGAAGTTATGCGCACCCTGCCCACCGAGACATTCGCCGAACACTTCCGTGAGTATTACGACGCCGTTCGGGACCACACGGGCGAGCGTATCGACGACGGTGTCCAATCCGTTGACCGCATTCGGAAGCACATCTACATTTCTGATGACAACGAATTCGTTGACTCATCAAAAACGAGCATCCAATATACAGATACCGGTGGTGAAACGCGAGCCACCGTCAAAAGTGCCGACGATCCGCCCGCTGCTGACCGATTTGTCGTCACGCTCCCAGCACTAACGTTCGAACGTGACGATTTCGAGTTCCCCGAATCATTCCAGGCACTCGTCGTCAGCAATCTCATGTGCCAGATCCGGGACATCTACCTCAACATGGGCGAAGAACCACCCACCGAATACCAGGTCGAAGGCATCGGCAAAACGGCGACCCTCCACGATGGACTTGTCTCCCGGCCGGATGGCTGATACAAGACCTGAACAAGCGAAGAGTCCAACACTGACTGGCCGACTCGTTGGCACTGATGCAAAGAGACAGACGCAATCAGAGTTTTTAGCAGGATAATATCGGCAAGTATATTCCGAAATAAATGCTGTATTGAATTAATGGTCGAATACAGTTGGGGGCTATTCGGGCTGCTTGCAGTGGCACAGTTTATTGGAACCGGAATGTACGTTCGGAACTTGACTGACAGGCCCGAGGTGCCCGACATGATTGTCTCGCTCTTATTGATCATCGCTGGCACTGTAATCGGGCTTATCTGGACGCTTCAATGGGCGGTTCTCGTCATGCTTGGAGGGGCGGTGACCAACGTCTGGGATGACAGGCATATGGAGTAATAGTGAACCAACGGCTCCGTTTGAGACACCAGTTCTGATTAATGAACTCAAATCACGATGCGGTCGGCGTGGGAGACTACGAATTGAAATTCAATGCGGTCGGGCCGCAAACTCCTCGGGGAGATGATGGGGCCAGCCGGCGGCACAGTGGCCGGAGCCGCTGCCACCGCAGTCGGACTCTCTGGCGGTCTCGCCGTTGCCGCCGGGACTGTCGCCCTCGCCGGAACAATCACCTTCGCTGGAAAACAAATGAACAAGCAAGGCCTTCGGGACGGCATTTCCAACACGGCCTCTGCTGTCTCAGACCTGACCGTTGACGCCTACTCAGACTTCAAGGAAAGCATGGCTCAATCCAGAGTGGCTGCCGAAGAGGCGCAAGGGGCTGCAGGGAACGGAGGCAAGCACAGCAGTAACCGGTTTGATTAGGGAAACATCATTTGATAAAAATGAGAATAGACATACTAGGTCACGATGATCAGGCCATCGGCGTAGAAGTGTATGACGAACGAGATGTTCGTCACATAGTTAATGTAGAATGGACAGGAAATGTTGAGAAGCACACACTTGACGAGAATTCGTATCCATTTAAAAAAGAAAATCGAACCGAGGAAGAGCAGCGAATAATGACTCAGGTCGAAGCCCGCGCACGGTTTGCAGCCCAACAGGAGTTCCCAGAGGCGGATATCCTGAGCCCGATGTGGCGGCCAGAACACATCAAGGCTGGTATCGAGGCATTCAGCAACTACCCCATGGAACAATTCTTAGAAGATTTCCGAGAGTACTACGAAGCGCTCAGAGACCCGATGCAGTACATCGACGATAGTCCCGTCAATCAAGAGTCAATTATCGTCAACTTAGCCGTCCACTTCGATGATAGCGAAGTACTCGACGTATCAGACGTGGTTATCGACTACAAACTCACCGATGGTAGTGAGCACCGCATCGGCTCCAATCCGTCGTACCCCAACAAGGAACTCATCTTCGCGATGCCGGAACTGGAATTCGCTGACGGGTTCGAGTATGAAGAAGAATTCACTGATGTGATTATGTCACACCTGATGGCCCAAATTCGGGATATCTACCTCAACATGGGCGAAGACCCACCGGCAGAGTATCGCGTCGAAGGTATCGGCAAACTCAATATCGTCGGCGATGGTATCGGTGCAACGTAGAACTCAACAGTAAACACGAGGACGGCTCCGTTGGCCAGAGCCTCGCAGCCGAAGCGCTCAAATCTGTCGTCGGCAAAGAGGTCGGTGCGCTCATTGGCGGCGCGGTTGGCGGCATTCCGGGCGCTCTCATGGGCGGCGCCGCAGGCTGGGCCACACAGAAATCTGTCGAGCGCTACGGTGACGGCATTGCCCAACGCATACCCGACGATGTCCGCACTCGCTTTACCGACACCGTCGACACCGTCACCACCAAAGCTGATATGTGGGCCAGTGACATCAAAATGGGATGGGATGTCGGGACCGGTCGGTATCAGTCCAGCGACCACTCTAGTGGTGCTGGAATTGCAACCAATAACGAGACCGAATTCGAATAATTATGCAAACAGGACTACTCGGTCATGATGAGAAGAATTGTGGAATCGAAGTGTATGACGAGAACGGGAACCGTCATGCTATAACAATTTCAATGGATGGTAAAATACGAGAACACGGCACGCAAGACTATCCTCTAAAGCCGGAAGATCGAACCGAGGAGGAACAGCGAATCATGTCCCAAGTCGAAGAGCGAGCGAAGTACGCTGCTCAGCAGGAGTTTCCGGAGGAAGATATCTTGAAGCCGATGTGGGACCCGGACCATATCAAGCGGGGAATAGAAGCGCTGAAAGCGTACCAACTCGATGATTTCCACCGGGAGTTCCGGGATTTCTACGAGGCGTTAGACGACCCCGCTGGATACGCCTCTGAACCCCGGGAGTCCGTCATTGTCGAGTCGGCGCGTATCTACAAAGCGTTCACCATCACGCCGGAGAACCGTATCGATGAAGTGCTTGATGTTGTGCTGAGCTATGAACGACCGGACGGCAGCGATGGGACTGTCGGCCAGACACGAGAGTTAGACGACAGTCTCATCCTCTGTGTGATACCCGCACTAGACATCGGCGAAGGCTTCGACTACCAAGAGGAGTTCCACAAGCTCGTTCTGACCCACCTCCTCGCTCAGATCCGAGATATCTATCTCGATATGGGCGAAGAACCGCCAGACGAGTACAAAGTCCAGGGCGTCGGTAAACTCAATATCCACGGCGACGGTATCGGCGAGACCTAACAGTAGTGTGTTGAATCCATCTGCGACCACTGCTAGTCTGATCCAATATTGCCTGTTCTACTGACGGCCAACCGGGTTCATCAGCGACCAATACCACGGTTCAGGACCCATTAGCCACCTCAACGAGTGGTGGTACAGGTCTCATGCTTGGGACGGCTAGTGGTGGCCTCCCCGCCATCGCTGCCGCTGCAGCCATCGGCGGCGCAGGCGGCTTCAAGAGCGGAGTCGCCAAGTCCATTGGTCTCAATAAATACGCCAACCAAGACTACCAGAACCGGAATGGCATCACAAACGAACTCCCGAATTACGATGAATATCTGCGACGAAACCAATGCGAGGTTAACCTATTAGGATTCAGATACAAAGCTCCGGACAAGGTGGTGTGGACCTCAGTCAGTGAGTGGCGAGTTGTGCGCCATGAAGGCTCGAAGTGAGCGCGACTCGAACGTGGGTCTGCCAACTCTGGCTCAGTTCGGATGGGTCCGTGATCGGCGTGGCGCTGGACGTCGGTGAACCGATGGCGTGCTGGGGCATCGGAATCGCATGACTCTCGTGTGGGTTGGCCCGTCGTGTGCAGTTCCACTCAGACACTGGCAGGTGTGCCGGGATATATCTGTATTCCAATAGGTGCTTGCGAGGACTGTGCGGGCAGCCTTCACTCCATCCGAGTTCCGAGATACGTCGCCGGCATCTATGTTCTATTTCTTATGTATTCTCGTCAAACTCATCCGCCTCACGACTGAATCCCTGCGGACAAGATAAAGAGTGTAAACAATCCGGGTATATCGGTGAATTACCCCGCCGCCGTCTTGCGATTTGGTACTAGTTCAGTCGGAGGGTGGTAATTCAGTGCCGGTGATTCAAACCGGGCAAAACCGACGCCGTCTTGCGATTTCGAGGTGATAGTGATAGAAATGAAAGAATTTACCAAATTTTGATATTTGAGCGGAGAGTCGCTCAGAACAAATTTGATTATGAGGAAGAGGGCAAATATTCTGATCGTAGAATGGTAGCTAAGTGTTAGCTTTATTATCAAAAGAGAAGAGCCAATAGCAGTGATCGGTTACATAAACTCAGATACGTCTCGCCCCTGCTCTCTCGATTCGGTTTCGTCCCGATCTTCAGTCTCATCTGAGTCTCCCTCTGCGTCTGATTCAGTTGGTGATTCACCGCCTTCCTGCTCGGCAGATTCCGTTCCGCCTATGCTGGGATTTGGCTCCGACTCAGAGAAGAGTCCCCCAGTGTTGTCGTCCGAGTCTGGGCCTTGATCGACACCAGTAGATTTGTCTTCTGAATCTGATAGGTTTGAGTGGTCTGCATCCGGAGACGTGACAGCAGTGTTTGCTGTTGTCTGGTCGAGTGGGTCGCTCGAATCGTCGTCGCCCAACCCATCTGTCGCGTCGACAGTCGGCTCGACGTCATGGTCACGATCCGGCTCACTGTTCGTCGAGTCGTCGTCTTCAATCTCATCGTCTGACTCACGAACCAATTCCCCGAGTTGCGACTGAGCGAGCGAGAGCCAACTGTCATGTTCTTCCAGTTCGGTGTCATCCTCGGAAGGTTCCGGTTCCGAACTGCCCGGTGACTCCGCACCCTGTTCCGGAAGACTATCGCGAACGTCCTCCAGTTCATACGACTGGCCGTGGACCCATGTCGTTCGAGAGACGGCAACGCACTCACCGGGCTGGAAGTCTCGGAGCAGACCAGAGGTGATCGGCGTCTTATCCTTCTCTTTGTACGTGTCCCGAGCCTGCGTTCGTGGGTTCTCGCCGCGCCCCTGGTGGCTCATCGACACCATCTCAGAACGGTCGTACTGACGACTCTCGCCAAGTTCGTCGAGGATAAAGTCCGTCGACTCCGTGTCACCCGGGCCGAAATAGACTCCCTGTGGGCAGTTGCCCACAATCCCAGAGATAGTACTGTACGTGTCCTTGAGCTGGCCGATGGTTTGGACGCCGACCAGTGCGCGAGCCTTATGCTTCCGTCCCCGGGCCGTGAGGTTCGTTACCTGCGTGAGCGACGGCAGCGCGTCAATCTCGTCGAGGATGTGGACCGTCGGGTTTGAAGAATTCATCGCATAGCGGATCGACCAGTCTACGAGCAGTTGGTACATCGGCCCGAGCGTTTCCAGTTCCGTGGGGTTGGAGTCGATGATGAGGACCCGCCCCTCCGGGTTCTCGATGTACTCTTGCAGCGAGAACTCCCCGTACTCCCCGAAGTCGCCAGCGAAGACAGGGTCGACGTTCTCCTTGATCGTCTGGTAGACGTTCTGTGCGCCTTTCCCTTTATCAGGGTCGATATGACCCGAGTCCAGTCGGTCAAACTCGTCAAGGGCTTCTTTGAGCGCGATGTGGCCCTCGTTGAGCAAGGAGACGATATCGGTGTGACAGAGGGCATGGCGGCGATTGTTCTTTTTCGCACTGAGATGGAGATACATTAGCATCTCTGCGAAGGTCTGTTTGGCGGGTCGGTGGAACGGGTCATGGCCGTCGGCCTCACCGAAGATCGCGCCGGCGACCTCACGGAAGTCTGACTCCGAATCAGCATCCTTGAACAGATTCCAGGTCACATCGCTGTTTTCGTGGCGGATGCGTTGAACCTCAAAGCCCAATTCCGCGTAGAACTCTTGGAAGTCCTCGCCGGTATCGTGGGCGATGACCGCCGTGTCGCTGTAGTACGGGAACTGGTAAGCCAGCAGCTTCATCATCGACGTCTTCCCGCTCCCAGTCTCGCCCACAACGGCTGTAGAGACATCCTGGTCGAGCGTGAACGGCATCTCAGCCTCGTTGTGTTCGTGAGAGACCTCTTCCAGTGGAACGACAGACTCCCCGTCGTCGTGGTCCCACCGGTTCATCGCGAGCATTTCCGGCGAGGTCCGGCGGAGCAGTTCTCCGGAGAACACGATGCCGACTGAAATAGCATACAGAATCACCGTCGTCGAGTACGAGACCATCGGCAGCGACAATCCGGGCACGGTGAAGTCAGCGAACAGTGTCCCGACCGAGATAGCAGCCAGAACGTGTGCGAACGGGAACAGCAGTGCGACGCTGGGTGTCTGGACCAGCACGTCATAGAAGAATGCCGCGCTAATCAGTCCGAACCCGAGGTAGATGTAGCGCCACGCCCAGAACCGCTTCGGGAAGATCTTGTCGCTATCGACAATCATCGGCGGGAACAGCAGCATGAACCCGGCCCAGACGAACCCAACGACGTTGTCGTACTTGAGACTATTCGGAACCTCCCCAGAGCGTTGTCCTGGTGGCGCAGAGGAACTCGAACTCACTGCCACCACCCAACTTCGCGCTCGGGTTCCTGCTCGCGTTCAAGATCAACTTCGGGTTCGCGTTCAGGTTCCGGTTGTTCTTCGGCCCTCTCCGCAGCACGTTCTGAGAGTGGCTCAGTTTGGCGCTCACCGGTCGCTTTCTCAGCCGTGGGCTGTCCGGCGTCTTTCTGCTGACTCTTCTCAGTCGCCCGCTTGAGCGCTTTTTCAGCTTCGGGGTTCAGCGACAGTTCCGCTTCGTGGTATTGCTCCCGGGCCTCTTGATCTACGACTCGGACGGGACTGTCTGGTGAGTCACGAGCAGCGGCCGTTGGGTCTCGCGTTCGAGCGGGCTCTTCGTACGCGGTGGCTGCTTGTTCGCGTAGCTGTCGGATGTCTTCCCGGTCCATCTCCAACTCTGCGCGCTCGCCAGTCGCCGCGATGTGTGCGTGTGGGAACTCTGTGTCCCGGTGGACCCCATACACGTAGTCAGTCGTCGGCTGCTGGGCGAACTCACTGTTCATGAATTCCCGGGTGTTGGCACGGACTTCTTCTGGCGAATATTGTCCCGTGGGGTCAGGAGAGACGATCATGTGCCGCTGGAATCCGAACTCTCGGCTCTTGTCGACAAACCGATTCACCTCTGGATCGGACAGTTCTCGGCCAGCGGGATTCCGTAGGTCAACTGTCGCTCCGGCGTCCTGTTCACGATCACGCTGAATGTAATCGACGAGGTTCCCTGCACCACCTTCTTGATAGTCTGTTTTCAGCATCATGCGCTCTCACCTGCCGATTCAACAGCAGACGGGGAAGTTGACTCAGAGTTGCCTTTCTCTCTTGATTCGAGGCACGGATCTTGTCCAACATGCTCACCAGCAAATTTCAGCGCTAGCCGTCGCTTTTCAGCTGAGTAGTCATCTTGGAGCAGTTTCCAGATAGCGATGATGTATGCGGTTCTGACCTCCTGAATGGTCTTCACTTCCTCCATCGTTCCAGACTCAAACTCCGCTACCAGCTCTTTCACCTCGCGCTGTGCCTCTTCTAGCAGTAGCTCTATGCTCGTGTCAGTGTTGTACCGGCGATACTGGTCCTCCCCAGTTTCTCGGTCGATGTGTTCTTCAATTACCTCGTGTCCGTATTTCGAGGTGGACGTGCCCGCGGAGTCAGCCAACTTGTCAAACAATTCTTTGTACGCTTCGGTCGTATAAATCTGGAGTAGGGTATCTCTCTCAGTCATTCCTGACCCTCCTTGTTTCGGATGTTTGCAACCTCTTCTTGGACTTTCTTTGACGCACCTTCCATCGCAGCAGCGCGCTTGTCTGCTGGGAACTCAGATGAAATTAAGTCCCACAGCGCTACCGAGTAGAACAGTTCCTGATCCGTGTCGATGTCTGTTGCCCCGTCAACCTCTGCCGCGACAATATCTGCTAGATCACCAAGTTCTGACTCAAGATTCAACTCATTGGCTCGTTGCTCTTTCAACTCACGGTCAATTCGCTGTTCAACAGCGTTCAGAACATATTCCGATGGCTCTTCGTCTACTTTCTGAGCCTGTTTGACGACCTGTTCGCCCTGTTCTGCATTCAACCGAATCGAAATGACATCACTCATATGGGTCACTCCGTACTGTCAAACTCCGAGTTCTCTTGCGACTCGATACCACCATCGGCGATAACTGCATCCGGCTCTGCTTGGTCAAGTGCTACAGACACCACGTCCACCAACTCCTCTTCGCTGAGTCCGTTGAGGACGTGTTCAGCCTTCTCAGGCGACAGTCCGTGATTCGTTAGCTCTTGCTCGACTGCTTTGGAATGGACGAACTCTTCGAAGTCAGCAGCGCGAGAGTCAACCTCGTGAGCAACAACGTCGAGCGCATCTTCCGCGTCAGCGTCAAGGTCAATAATCTGCTTCTCTTCCCACGAGGTCTTGATCGTCAGTGGGTAGTCACCATGTTCGTCGACGCGAACCAGCGCTTGGGAGTAGCCCTGACCGTCGCCCAGTGACTCTTTCCCGGCTTCCGCGTGCTGGATGTAGGACTGCTGTTCGCTCGTCAGTCCAGCGCTTTTCGCTGTCTCATCACCTAACTCTGGCTCGCGGTGATGCACCTTGATCGGGCACATCCCCGCGATTTCCTCGGCTGCGCCCTTGTCCTCAAACTCCGAGAGCGTCTGGGACAGCATCACCAGCCGCAGTCCGGCGTGGCGCTGGTGCCGAGCAATCTGGTTCACCGACTCCAAGTTCGCGTCGTCGTTGAACAGATAGTGGGCCTCGTCGATGATGATCTCGACCTTCTGCTGCATATTTTTCGCCTGCTGGTACAGCGTCGACAACAGCAACTGCATAATGAACGACTGCTTGCCGAGGCCACTACCCGAGCCTTCGACTTGCTGGAGGTCCAGATAGACGGCCTTGCTGCTGTCGTCGATTAGCCGCAGGTCCGACTCTTTCGAGAGATTGCCGAACGTACTTCCCGGCCGGAACGGATGCAGCGCAATCGAGAGTTCGTTTGCGTACTGCTGGATTTTCTCCTGAGAGGACTCCGTTGTCGCTCCCGGGAACATTCCCGGGTCTTCTTGGAGGCGGTCAACGACCTCCAAGAAGTCACTCAGGTCCGGCGAGTTCTCCGGCGTGTGAGTCGACGGGTCCGCTGGGTCGATATCCGATTCAGTGAATATCTTGTCGATCAGGAACGTGATCAATCCGCTGTGCATCTCCAGATCGACATCCCGCGACTGGAGGAAGTTCTCGATGACCCCGTACACCTCGTCTTTTTTCGCTGAGACGGGCTGCATATCCGGGGATTGTTCAAGGACATGAGGCGGCGTCGGATGCATCTCGCACGGGTTCAGCGGCGTCTCGCCGCTGATTGTGATCGTCTTTGCATCCAGCATCTTCGCGCTGCCGTGCATATCCCCGACTGGGTCGATGTAGATCTGCTTGACATCCGACCGCTTTTTTAACATCCGCATCGCCCGAGCCTGCGTGCCGTGGGTTTTCCCACCGCCGGGCATTCCGGTCACTAGCTCTGAATGGCCGGTTTCCAGTTCCCACGGGTCGATCAGCAGCGAGGAGTCGTTGTGGCCGTGCAGTCCGTACTCGATTCCGTCGTCCATCCGGAGGTAGTTCGACGAAAACGGGAACAACGACCCGAGCGCTTCCCCTGTCATTGAGGAAAGTCGGTTCTGCCCGAGTTCGTTGGCCCCGATCGGCGAGACAGTCACAAGTCCTGCTTCCTGCCGGCGGGTCGTTCGCTTGACCCCACAGTTCGACGGCGAGTCTCGCAGCAGCGTTTCGAGGCGATTTGTTTGCTTCCGCAGTTCCTCTTCGGTCTCGGCAGTCAACCGGATGAACGCGCCGACACGGAACAGCGACGTGTGGTTGCGCCGGACCATCTGCCGGATGTACTTCGCCTGATTGACCTCCTTCTCGATATCTTCAGCCTCAAGTTCTCCCTTGTCGTTTTGCAGCATCTTCAGCGACGAGATCCACTCTTTCATCACCGAGACTGCTGCATCCGAGTCGTAGGGATCAACGTAGATTGAGACATCCACCGCAAGGTCCGTATCCAGCAGCAGTTGCTCCAGCATCCCACTCGTCGGATGCTCCGGATACGTCTCGATCCAGAAGCAACGGGTAAACGTCTCTTGGTCGATGAGAACGTGGTCGGCTTCCCACTCGATATCTGTTGGTGCGACCAGCGACCGGTGGTTTTCACCGGGCCGGTGTAGCTGGGACACGAAGTCCGTCTCATCGACCTCGTAGTCGGTCCCGCCAACATCGTCAGTGTCCATGCCCTCCGCAGCGTCGTGGGCTGCAGCACCCTCGCCGTGCTTGATGAGTTCCCGTGCCGAATACGTCACCGGAGAGACGGAGGCCGCCTCTTCGTACTCACGTTCCGACCGGGTTTCGCAGGCCCAGTAGTCCTCAGTCAGATGTGCCAGCTCGTGCGGGCTGACCGACCGACTGCGGCACCGGAACATGTTGTTGACTGCTCTGTCGACAGTCTGGAGCCGGTCGTGCAGTTTCTTGGCCTTGAATTCCTCTCGCTCAGCGTCAGTGAGCGTGTCGCTGTCGAACCGGCCGAATAGTCGGCCAATGACCGGAATCCCGGCCAGATAATCCGTGACAGAGTCACCTTCCACTTGGAGGTCGTGGATATCATCGTCGGTCACCCAGACGATGATGTAGTACTTGCGCTGGATCTCGGTCTCAGTCTCGACACTACCGCTATCGTCGGTGTAGCGGTTGACGAACTCTGTCAACACCCCGCGGAAGATTGAGTGGCGCTTCGCGTCAGGGTCTTCGAGTCGGTCGATATGTGCCTGGATGTGGGATTCGTTGTCGACCTCTGCCGTCGTGACGTGGAGTTTCGCTCGCCCGGTCAGCGATTCAGACAGCCGTGTGAGTGACGTGACGGCTTTGCGCCACTTCTCATCATCCTGCAGGGCCATATTCGCGGGCTCGACCTCGACTGCCCCGAGGTATGCTCCGTCGACGCGTTCAACGCCGTGGGGCATGATCCGCTCAAGTCGCGTAACCTGACGAGTGTCCTGATTGCCCTGCCCGTGAGTGTACTGACGCTTTTTCACGAGCCAGAACAGTTTGACTCGTAACCACTCAGTCAGTCGGTAGTGGTCCGGGCGGACTTTATGCAGGATGTAGAGGAAGACCTCAACGACCGCGGCGAGAGCCAGTGCTGGGAAGAACAGTGCTGCTGGCACGAACGGCATTCCCATCGCGACGAGGAAGCCAAACGGCGGGATGAGGAACAGGATGAGTTCCCCCAGCGTGTAGTCCCCCCAGAAGTTGGTTGTATCTCCGAGGGATTCGTGAATGATGTTCGTGTTGTATTCGTCTTGTGAGTCAGTCATTAGTCGTCGTCCTCCCGGTGGGGCAGGCCGTCGCGGTACACATCCGGCCCTAGTACATCGTCATCAGTCGCAAACACGTCCTGCAACGAGTCATACGACTCAGAGCCATCGGACCCGCTGTCGGTGTCGGTCCCGGTTGCAGCACTGTCCTCGTCGGAGAACGGCGGGTCCGAGCCAGACTCGTAGACTCTGGTGTCACCGGAGTTGACCTGTGTCTGGCGCTCAATCTTGGTCTGAGGCTCCAGTTCTGTTTGCCGCTCAACCTCTGTCTGCCGGTCCTCTATCGGGTTAGCGTCGCTATCGGAGTCTCCAGACGGAGCACTCCCGTTGCTGGAGTTGGTGAACCGGCTGTCAAGGGCACTTCCGGCAGACGCGCCATTGGACCCGCCGCCCCCACTGACGGGGGCACTGGAGCCACCTGAACCGCCTGAACCACCGGACCCACTGCTACCACTGCCCCCAGAGGGCGGGGCGGAACCGCCTGCGCCGCCACTGCTTCCGCCACCACCGGAGCCGTTGGTCCCGCTTCCACCGCTACCACCGCTCCCGGAGCCGCTGCTACTGGAACCGCTCTTCATGCCGGCTGGGTTGGCCGCCATCTGACGGTGGACCATTTGGGCACCCGTGGCAGCGCTTCCAACGCGTCCTTTTGCGGCGCTTGAGGCAGCTCGAATCGTGCCCCCAGTCGCCATCGCTGCGCCGGGTCCACCGACCGCTCCAGCGCCAGCCGTCGCCGCTGCACCAGTGGCCGCCGCACCCACCTTGAGTGGCTTTTTGCCACCGGCAAGGGCCTGCTCGCTGAGTTGAATCGCAACGCGGCTACTCCGCTGGATGAGGACCTTCTGAGACTTTGCCGCCAAGTACAGCGTCACGAGGCTGATGAACAGCGACAGGTCGGAGGCCAGTCCCCAGTTTGTCGCCTCGAAGCTCATCCGAATCAGGATTGCAGGCGGGATGCCCGCAGCGAGGACTCCGGGGTACGCGCCGGCGACCTGTTTCGCCAGTCCCGAGAAGCGGTTCAACGGCCAGACTTCCACCGCCCAGAATGTCGCGACCAGCGGCATCGAGAGGGTCATCAGAAAGACCAACAGCCACCTAGTGATGAAGATGAACGCCGCCTTCAGGTAGACGTACAGCCCCACCACGATGAGGACAAGGAATATCCCTAGACTGAGGTCCGCAATTTGCTGGGCTGAACCAATTAGTGCAACCGCCTCTGCCTCCGTGTGTCCAGAAGCGTAGAGATGACGACCGATAGCGTCGAAGAACTGGGTTCCGAGTGAGGCTACTGGAAGCCAGAAGAACAGCGAAAGGAAGGCAACTCCGAGTCGGCGTAGAAGCTTCTTCCGAATGACTGGGTTCATCGACCCGTATCTAAGCCCGATCATCGCCAGAACAGAGAACTGGATACCGAGCGCTAACCCAACGATTGCATCGAAGTATATATTCGAGATTAACGCGTCCCACGGAGCGTTAGTCGCGGATTCAAATGCGATGTCCACAGGGGCTGCTGAATTCGGCCCTTCCGGAGAAGGTGTGCCTACCATCGGGTCAATTAGCCACTCAAAGAACCCCTCGAAGTAATCGATGACATCCGTTCTGAGTTCATCAAGGAAACCACTCATACCGGCTGTAATTGCCGACGAGAGTTCTCCAATCACTCTCTCGACAATCTCTTCGAGGATTTCATCACCAATGCCAGACTGCATTGCTATGTCTCCGTCTCCGTGGATGTCTCGGTAATTTCTTCAGGAGTACCAGCTAGCGACTTTTTACATCCTTTTGAGTTATCGTAGCTGATCGTTTGAGTGAGTACAACTGGATTACTCCAAAGGAATTCCACAGTTAATTTTTCAGCCCTCTCAGTTGTCTCTTCAACTTTTGCACAATTGGCAACTCGATTATTAAGCAGGAATTTGAATTCGACAATACCGGTTTCGTCAGGCTTTATCGGAGCGAACGGATCGCTGTCTTTGTTTTCCCCATTGACAATCGTCCGAACCGCTACGCCAGTTCGTTGTCCCACATTCCGAAGAACCACTCCCAAGCTGTCGTCACCAACCTCTTCATATTCGGTCCCGGGGACGACTTCCTCAAGTTCAAACGTGGTTCCCAGTTCGAGTGGGAGTTTAGTTTCGACGTCGTCGCCACGGAGATAGAGCGTGTGCTGGCCCCGGGGCAGCGGTTCATTCGAGTCCTCGCCCTCTGTTAGCGAGAGGCTGGTCCGGGTTTCACCGGGACTGAAATAGTCGCTGACGAACTCTCGACCGGACTCTGTGATGATGCTGACCGATGACGGCTCGATCTCATCGGTCACAGCCACTTCCAGAGCCAATTGGCGGCCGTTCTCTACAATCTCAATCGATATCTCTTCGATGTAGTCGGACTGTTCTTCTGGCGGGCCGGCGCTTCCGTCACCTCCGCCGCTGTCATCAGACAGCCCGCCACTGCATCCTGCAAGCGCGGCAAGACCCCCGCTAAGGAGTCCAAGCACGGTTCTACGGTCGATACTGCTATTTCGTGGTATATCTTGCTTTGTCATGGATTATACCAACCGATGAATTTGCCTCTCGTCCAGACGTCGTAGCCGTACAGTACCAGCACAGCCGGCAACAACGTCAGGAGCGTCACCACAACGAGGTCGATGAACTCCGATAGGTCTGGGAGACTCACTTCATAGGCGACCCGCTCTTGCGTGTCCCGAACCGGGACAGCACGCCCTTGCTCCCACCAGATTTGGGTCGGACAATACGTGACTATCGCCGAGGAGACTTCGCCCTGGTCGACAGTGACTGTAATCTCGTCAGTTCCGGAAAACGACCGTTCGACCCGGGACTGTCCCGTTGCGACAGTGACGTTCCCTGCCGCAATCGGGAAGCCAGCCTTCGGTTCGACCCTGACTAGCAGGTCCGTCGAGTTGTCGGTCGAATTGACGACTTCAGAGGTGATGTTGACCTCCCGGATTGGCGTCGGGTTCGTCGAGTCCGTGGGCTGTTCGATGCTGTTCCCGCGAACGAGTCCGCGAATCTCGAAGCTCTCTGTCCTGAGTTGTTCCGCACTCCGAATCGTAAACCGATCCGCAGTCGTGAACGGCGCCGACCGGTTGACCCGAATCTCTGGCGGGAGCGTGGTCCTGTTGGTCGCGTTCGCCGTCGTATTTCCCGTCGCGTTCATCGGATACGTCGCTTCGAGCGACGGGATGAACCGCCAGCCGTCGGAACTCTCGTTTTGGACGCGGTTGACCGTGACTTCTGGACCTTCCGTAGCCCGGACAGCATGGGTTTCAAGCGGTCGTACGGGCGTCGTCGTGTTCTCCGACCAGTTTTCCCAGCCGGGCGGTGAACGAGTGTAGAACCGCCACTTGCTCCGGACCTCGTATCCGGCGTCGAACTGGACGCTCTGCCAGCTGCCGGGGATTACAGTCCCGATTCGATAGTCGTCGGTCGTGGCCCCTCTGCCGTTCGGAACGACGCCGGGCTCGACGACTATCTCCCGCTCGGAGAGATTCTCTACTTGGACCGTCTGTGAGTCCGTGACCGTCAGTTCGTACTCATCAATCTCGTCATCATCAATCTCCGAGAGATTCATCGAGATCGTCGTCACCAACTGGAGTTCAGCCGTCCCGTTGATCTGGGTGTAGTTGAGCGTGGGCTGGGCGGCAGTGCTGTTGTCCATTGCAGTGCCGTTGGCATACAGCGTCGTGTTCATCGACGTGTTCAGGACGCGGAAGTCGTCCTCGAAGAACTCCGAGATGTACACCCGGTAGTCGTGGATGGCACGAACGGTTCCGTTCGGACGGACCAGACGCTCCGTGCCAGACTCTCGATGGACAACCGTCGATGGTTCGACGCTAAAGAACGTGACGTAGGCGTCACGAATCCAGAGTCCAGAGCGAGTGTCCGTGACGTTCACTGGTTGCGAGGAGGTCTCGAGACCAGTCCGGAACGAGTCATGTTCAGGCCGGTTCCACAGCGTCGTGTTCGACGGTTCGCGAGAGAGCATATCTCCCGTGCAAGAAGGCAGAACAGCCAGCGTGCCGTTCTCGGCCTCGGCCCGGTCGGCCCGTGTGAGGTCTGGATGATCGGGGTCGCCAGACCACAGCGCACGGAAGAGCGTGTGATTGTGGTTGTACGACCGGTTAGGTGGGAGAACACCCGCCGTCGCGTTGTCCCCGACAGAGGCGTTCGCTGGTGGATTCGAGGCATTCTCATAGCACGAAACTTTCGCGCTGAGATTCTGCCTTGCTCCCATTTTGACGGACCTATTCACTTCTGTCTGGTTCGCTGCCGGCCCCCGATCAACGGACTCGTTGCCCGCGGTTTCGTTGGCTGCCGTTCCGTTGGCCGCTGGGTCACGGGCACTGGACTCGTTTGTTTCAGTGTCGTTCGCTTCCGTTCCCTCTCCGCTGGAGCCATTCGGTGCGGTGGCGTTTTGTTGTAGTACCCCCACGCCACCGTGGCTCGAACCGGTGAGGGTGTGTGCCGTCCCCCGCTCAGTCTGGATCTGGGCCGGGCCGGTAGTCCCAGACGTAGGCCCCGCAGCCGCGGCTGTCGAAAGCAGCGAGCAAAGGGCCGCGATTACCAGCAGTGTGCGGGCTGAGGGCATTCTGTGTGCTTAGAAGGGCGTCACACAGTCCGAGAAGCCGAAGCCAACGTTGTTCCCGAACTTCGTGATAAGCTCTGGAGCCACGATTGCCAGCACAACAACGCCCAGGCCGACGAGTGAGAGGATTAGGTCCCGCCGGGCCTCGTTTTGCTGGTTCGGATTGCCCGAAGCCCGCATGTACGACAGGCCGCTCCGACCGACGAAGACCATCGTCGCCGGCAGGCCAAGACCAGCCAGTGCCCCAAAGACAACGTTGACACCGTCCTCGACAGCTGTGTTACAGTAAATGTTCCCGACGTCGGTCTGGCCCATCGCCGAGCCAGCAAATAGCGTGAGGATCAACAGCAACTGCGTTGCCTGTCGCACGCCAGGCGTGAGCCACGCTTCGGCGAAGCGGCGCTTTGCGTGAGTGTAGAGTGTTGGTTGTGAGGTCGATGCATTCGATGCGTTAGTTCGTGTTGACATGGATGTCTCTATCTGGGTGGTTTGGTTGTCCACTGGTTCCCCACCGATGACCCGCTACCGTTGTTGTATTAGTTTTCTTATACTGTTGGTGAATTCTGCTCTGAATCCACCAGCACGTATTGACAGTGGGACTATCAAAAAAACTTGTGAACAAAATTAAGAGTTCTATATTGTGATAGGTAGTGTTACTCGGCAATGCCTTAATTTTCGAGCCGCATGAATGCTAATAGAACTATATATTAGTTCATCAACTAGTAGCTTCATTAACTAGTCTATCAGCCGCAGAGTTTCCAAACCGTATATCAGAAATTACTGCAGTTGGGGAGGTATATCGACAGTGCTAACTGGTAACATATTTAATATAATTAGATACAAGAAGAGTATAGAAGCTGATCAATAGAACATCATTAGGCTAGTTTCATAGAAGGCAAAAGCGGGGCATTAGACGAGTCAGACTGAAACCAGAACCTTACGTTGTCCATGTCGTAGACCACTCCCATGTCGTCAATGTCGCCGCACACTCCCCCATGTGGTCAACTCTGCGATGCTGAGTGAGCAGGAATAAAACTGAACAGAGTGAATGAATCGGCACCTCCACGCATAGGCATTCGCTCGTATCTGAATCGAGGAACACCCCAGGTGTCGAGTGTAAATAGGCATTAAATCGCGTATCACACCATTCAGACCCTTATTTAGATATTCTAGGGATCTATCAGTCCGTAAGTTCGAGTGAAACACCCCAACTGTCGAGTGTAAAATCGTGAATTACTGCTCGGAGGAAAACCGTTGATCAGATTCAATGGCACTTTGTACGACCTTAGGCTCCTCCAGAAGGTAGTAAAAATTAGTCATGCCTTTCCCACGGCCGCGTCCAACCCGATCCGTGACGCCGAGGATATCTAGAAACGCCTGTTCATTCAGCCGATCAGACATCCGTCTTTGTGAGAGAGGGTTAATATCTAGTGACTCCGTGAGCTGCTCGTACCGTTCATAGATTTTACGAGTAGGGAACTCTTCCTGATTGCTCCCCTCTGCAATCAATGAAAGGGCGTACACCGCTGCTTTCGATTGTGTAGGCTGATCTTGGAGAAGCTTAGAGAATCGATCGATATCCGCTTGCTCACGTGCATTCCGAACATGGTTTTCTTGCACAACATCACTGTTATCGTCTTTTGCAAGTTCGCCTGCATTTCGAAGAATATCCAGTGCTTTTCGAGCATCACCGTGCTCTTGTGCAGCGAATGCAGACGCCAGAGGGATCACATCATCGGTGAGGACACCGTCACGAAATGCATCCTGACGATGACGCATAATTTCGCGGAGCTGATTTGCGTCGTAGGGAGGGAAGATAAACTCACGCTCTTGGAGACTACTGAGGACTCGCTCATCGAGAGAATCTTTAAACGAGATTTTGTTGCTGATCGCGAGGATACCAACCTTACACGAATCAATCTTCCCGGCTTCACCAGCTCGGGAGAGTTGCATTAGCACGTTGTTTTCCTGGAGTTTGTCAACCTCGTCGAGAATGATGATAACGACATCATGGAGGGTATCGAGTATCTCCCAAAGACGATCATAGTATGCATTCGTCGATAACCCCGAAGGAGGTACAGAGATATCTGTTTCATCTGGTCTGTTGAATATCCGACCGAGTTTGATTACCACCTGTGTCTCTGTCGTTGCTTGGGTACAATCGATATATGCGCGATCAAGTCTCGTACCTTCATCGTGAGCGAAGTCTTCAGCACTTTGAGTAACGTGCTTGGCAACGAGACTCTTGCCAGTTCCCGTCTTTCCGTAAATTAACGTGTTTCTGGGCTTTCCACCCCGGATTGCAGGATGAATGCTATTGGCAAGGTTAGATATTTCATCTTCACGACCAATGATCCGCTCCTCATCCGGAATGTGTTCAATATCGAGAAGCTCTTTATTCGCGAAAATTGGATCCTCACTTTCCCAAATTGAGTCGAGGGGACTCTGTTTCTCGTTACTCATATGAATATATGACCCCAGAGGAGCCACCTCATATTACACACGACAGTCGGTGTAGTATATAAAACTATACCTCCATCACACACCATCTGTCGAGTGTAAACGATTGATTCTACCGTTATTAGAGTATATGCGGCAACAATAGTATAGTGTATTTCCAAAAAAGAAGAAAGTGGTGCACCCCTCCGGGTGTCGAGTGTAACACCGGTAGTCGCTATGTCTCTTCAGGCGTCTAATGAGCTACATTTTGAAGACACACACCCCGGGTGTCGAGTGTAAACTGTCCATGCTGACTGTCTAAGACCGTGTCACCGTTAGTCAGAGTAGGGAGAAATGCGGTTAGCACGAGTGTACATACTGTCTGCGGACAGATTGGTAACTCAGTAGCGATTGCTGTGTAACTCATGGGTCGTCCAGAGATAGCCATGCACTACAGGACTAGATTCACTTATAAATGATACTGAGAGTTTTCTATATCTGTCTCAAACCTGCTCATAACACATTATATATTTCATTTATTGCTGGTACAATAAAATATATAAATAACTTCTAGCTAGTAGTAGAGCGAAAAGCTAAAAGAAGAATTTAGAGTCCTTTACCACCTGGAAACAGCAGTTAACAATATCAGATGTGCCACAGTGTCCTGATCGGGTACCCACCATCCTGTTGATTTACACTCGACACCCGGGGTGTGTGTCCCCGTATTCTCTGAGGTTAGTACGTTCAGTCGAGGGGATAATCACGATCAGTACGAATTACCTCGCCATCGTCGGTAGATCACGAATCGTGGTGCCGGATTATCCCCTCGACTGAACGTACTGAGGTCCGCTCACTGATACCAGTCTCCCTAGGTATAGTAGTGTTGATACCGATTCGATACTTATGCAAACTCTGGAAAGTATATAATATTTTTATACCAGTGGTCCGTGTTACGGCATATGAACCGTCAGACGGAAGGAGCTGATTTAGTCGGTGCCTCTGTTTCGCTCCCGATACCCACTTCGAATCCAGATTTATTCAAACACAAAGCGACGAGCGATATTCTTCTATTTTTAACCAACCACCGATTTAGCGACTTTTCGTTGAGAGAACTCGCGACACAGATCGGCCATTCACACCAGTCAGTGCGACGAGCAATAGATGTTCTCAGTTCGAATGACCTAGTCATTGAATCTCCCGAAAGCAACCAACGACTCGTACAGATCAACAGGGACCGACTGTCTATCCCAGACGATCCTATTCTTCGGATTCCCCAACCTGAGTATCACAAACCGGTCAAAAATGCGGTAACGAAGCTCCGTGACAATATCACCGACGTTGTCGGAATCATACTGTACGGCAGCGTCGCTCGGGGCGATGCTGACCGACGGAGCGATATCGATATCTGGGTCCTCACTCGCTCCGGGCGGGCAGAGAGCCAGCGGGAAGCGAACGCCGTCGCCCGGGACCTCGAAGACATGGTATTCGATGGGGACCGGTACGCCTACGATATCGACGTTGAGGCTGTCCAGGCGATTCCAGCCTACACGGATGATATTCGGGAAATTATCGTCTCAGGCATTCCGATCTACAAGACGAGCGATTTCGAAACCGTCGAAAACCTCCTTCTAGAGGAGGGTGCCAACGATGAGTAACGGTTCGGACCCTGCTGCCGTGCTCGACGCCATTGAACGGGCGCAAGACGCCTTCGAGATGGTCGGCAGAGGGAGGACGGTATTCGAGGAGGGAATCAGCGCCGACGCAGACTGGGAGACGCAGCTGACCAAAGCCTGTCGACTCCTCGAAGTCGTCGACACACTCCAAGCACAGGACGGGTACTACACAGCCGTCATAGAGGTCTGCTTCGGGGCAATAGAACGGTCAATAGAGGCGTATGCGCTCTCGATCGGCGATGCAGGCGACCTTGCACAGTTCGCACTCGATGCAGCGAATAGCACACTGGAAATCAATATCGACGGAATAACGCGAACTATCGATCTTGAGACGGTTGAATCGCTCCGCTACCCTGTCGAGATGCCAGATATAGACATCCCGGCAACCGTCCACCTGAGTCCAGACGACATCTCGCTCGGTCTTGACGCAGCGGATATGCTTGCCGACCGGTTTGACCTCACCGTTGATTCAGAAACCAGAGAGGTACGGTTTGCCGCAGACGGTGACACTGACAGCATGACCTACCGGTGGGAAGACACCGATCTCATCGCCTTCGAGCCTGCGGACGTGGAAGTAAAACTCGACTCATCACTCGTCAAATCGGCAAACGCTGGCCTACCAGACGGCACGAATCGGGTTCTCCATATCGGAGACTCAGTACCGCTCGTGCTGAAATCCGAATTCCCTGACGCCGATGGAGCAATGCAGTTCGTGATAGCACCGAAGCTCCCGAACTGAGCCGGTTTCGTGTGGTTTTGCGGAAACGGTGGTGTAGACTAACCAACACCGACCACCATACTTCGCAGTTGTTGGTTAGCGCTAATTTTGTTTATCCCCGGTTGGGCGAGGGACTCCCTCTATGGACCCAACCGAAACAGTTCCAGACCACGAGCGCTTTGAGCGTGAACAGATCGCCCAGGACCGCGACCGGCAGCGTCCCGACACTGTCGAGATCGATGAGTAACGGGGCCGCGATATCGTCAACAGTCTGCTTGATGAAGGCGTGGTTGAACCAATTCCAGAACAAGAAGTCTTGCAGCACGTTCCTTCCGGACGGTCCTTCGACTCCGACTTGGCGTTAGCGTACTTCCACAAGGGCTGGGAGGCTGGCATCGAGGAGTAGCACCCAGATCTCCAACAAGTCGCCCTTATACAAAACTGCGAGGCACAGATGGATAGTGCACTCACAGGGTATTTACGGGCTCTTTCGGCAGTTCTGTCTAACGGAGACTCTATTTAACCAACAGACATATCGTTGAAGACCCGCGTTGGTTAAGACAGAGAAGTTGATGTCCCACGAACTCCCGACACCACCGACGAACCTCCCGACGGAGATCGTCAACACGCTCAACGAGTCGGATCCGAAGAGGCTGCGTGACGTTGCTACATACGCTGAAGCGCTAGCTGAGCACAAGGAACGTGAGACCCGTCTCAAGGAATCAGCAGATAAAGAAGAGGTCGAAGAACGACCAGACGATCTCCCGGACGAAGTCCCTGCCAAAGCGACGATTACGGTCAAGGAGATCAACGACAACCGCTACTACTACTGGCAGTGGCGAGAGGGTGACACGGTGAAATCACAGTACAAGGGACCGGTCGATCCTGACGAGTGAGTTCCTGACTATACGAAACTGATCAAGATACTCGCATCGTACAGCTGGAATTTTAACCTGCATTGAGTGATATAGTGTTGGTTAACAGTGTTGAGTCAGCACATCGACCCACACCGGGTTTCCGGTGAAAAAGTGCCACCATCTCACAGGGGTAGACTGTTGGAATCTCAGACGCAGCACACCACGTTTCCGATGACATCAGGAGACTACAGTCAAATATTAGTGGTTATCAGCTAATGAGAGACACCGGATTTCTGGTGAAACTAAGTCCATCCAGAGATACGGAACAGTGGTAGTACGCTGCTTTACAAAATCGATTCAGCTGATTGTATCTTCGAGCACCTGTTGCACGACATCTGGGTCTTCCAGGAGCTGATGCTCTGTATAGCTCCCCTCTGCACTACCACCACTGTGGCGCGTTTGTTCGATAATATCTAAGAAAGCGTGTTCCTTGAGAAGGTCACGGACGCGTCGTAACGAGAGAGGATCAGAGCCTTCCTGACGGCAAATGTCTTCGTACACGTCGTAGATTCGGGTTGTTCGGAAACCGATATCACCAGCTCCATTGCCAGCATTATCAACCGAAAGGATAGTCAGCGCCTGTAGTACATATCGAGAATGTGGCGTTGAGCCGCTAATGAGTTCACGGAACCGGTCAGTCTCAGCCCGCTCTCGAGCTTGAACAACGAAGTCTTCTGGAACCGTATTCATGTCCGATGATTGGGCAATTTCACCTGCATATCGAAGTATGTCAATCGCTTTTCGTGCATCGCCGTGCTCACGAGCTGCCAGTGCAGCTGCCCGAGGGATAACACCACCTTCGAGTACTCCCTCTCTGAATGCGTCGCTCCGTGCACTCATGATTTCATTGAGCTGATTAGCGTCGTAGGGCGGGAACACAAATTCTCGTTCGCAAAGACTGGACTTGACCCGCTCATCCATCCGATCCTTATACTTGATTTTGTTGCTAATTCCGATGACACCAATCTTACAGTCTTCAATTTTTCCAGCCTCTCCAGCTCGTGACAGTTGCATCAGGATGTCGTCGTCTTCGAGTTTGTCGATCTCGTCGAGGATTATGAGGACGACGTCATAATGCATATCGAGAATCCGCCAGAGACGCTTGTAGTAGGTTGCAGTGCTAATTCCCTTGTCGGGAATGTAGATATCATTCTCCTCCGTATTTACTGAGTCCGCAATCGTTTGCACAGACTGGGTTTCGGTGCTGTCCTGGGCACAATCCACATATGCGTAGACAGCGTTGATACCCTCCTCAGATGCGGTATCGACCAGTTGACGAGAAACGTATTTTGCACAGAGAGACTTCCCGGTTCCAGTCTTCCCATACAGGAGGATGTTGCTAGGACTCTGGCCAAAGATTGCGGGATTTACCGCATTAGCCAGTTGCTTGATTTCTTCATCTCGACCAACGATGCGATCCTCCTCCGGGAGATGGCTGATTTCAAGCAGTTCCTTGTTCACGAAAATGGGATCTTCAAGAATGAAGAGATCGTCAGAGTCGGACATTGCTTGTACACCGGGTTTCCGGTGAAACGTCTTGATACTTTCCCCGAGACACACACACCACGTTTCCGGTGAAAAGCGTATAGAGGGTGTTTAGTGTCCAGGTGAAACGGGGGTTAAGATGCACTGGAAACATGGTTTCAACTTCGATCTACCTCATCCGCATTGGCGGGATAGCCAAGGAAATACCGGAGTAGAACAGAGACAGAAATCTCGAGATACATAGGATAGAACGGTTCTGTGGAGTGTTTTCGATTGGAGTGATGAAAATCACAAGCGAGAAAATCTCGCTTTAATCTATGAAAAGCGATTCAGCCGCTGGAATGTCACGCTAGGATTGTATATAAAACTATGTCAGACATAGCAATAAAGATAGCATCTGGTCATTTCCTTGCTGATATGGGTTCCATTTGTTCTTCCTCCTGCAGATTTCCCTGAATCCGCAGATAGCATAGGAACATTCCTTTTGTAACCAATGGATTTAGCAGCTATACTCTCTCTATTGGGCAATTTCACCGGAAATCTGGTGTGTCTGTCTACGCTCCCCAGTTGACGCAATAGTAGTTGATACGGAGCGTTCTTGGTTACTGCTATGGCTCTCTGTTTCACCGGAAACCCGGTGTGCGTGTGGTTCCACTCAGCGGTGATTTGGCTGATTTGGATTTCACCGGAAATCCGGTGTGCGTGCGAAGTCTCAGTATCTCTCAGATTTCACCGGAAACCCGGTGTCCCCCTATCACATTTCAACAGTAGTCTCTCAGTTTCCCCGTCGTCGAATCAGCGAGCTCCTGGACGGGCTTTTTCGAGCGCGTCACGAGATCGAGGACGCCGTCGAGGTTCGTTTCCCCGTAGAAGAACGTGTTCGACTCATGGTCGTGAACGGCGCACGCGGGAGGTCGTCAGCGAGCTGTGTGGTCGGGACGAGCCGGCGCCGACGGAGCGCACGGATCCCCGAAAGAAACTGACGCAAGACGAACTCGCGGAGGTCAACGAGCAGGCAATGCGGATCAGCGACGAAGTGAAAGGCGGCTGGTCGAGAGCAGTCGTCGCGAAGCAGCTGCCCGAGAAGGTGCAGCGCGGGCGGGACGTCACGAAGGCGGTGCTGGAGACGCTCGAAGAACTGAAAGCGGCGCCGGGGGCGATCGTGCCCATCGCGGACGTGCCGGATGTTCCGGTCGGTGAGGTGACCACGTTCTACGGCGCCGTGGCGAAGGGCGGCGCCGCGGCGAACCTCCTCTCCGCCAACGAGGCGGAGCCGGCCGTCGACGACAGTCACCGCAAGACTTGGGACGTTGAAGGCGTCGAGATGGAGATCGCGATCGAGGCGATCGCCGCGGCCGGTGTGAGCGACGAGTACAGCATGCAATCGTCGGGAGCGTTCTGCCCTCGTCGCCTGCGAAGACGAACGGCTCGGAGAGTCAGCGGTGAGGGACCATCTGGAGTGGCTGTCAGTCGGGACATGGTGGAGGGGGCGTCAGCGGTTGTGGGAAGCTATCGAGGCGTCGTCTAGGAGTCGGTGGCGATACGCAGGGAGTAGGCGATCAGGAGGAGCCCCCCGAACTGGAGGAGGCGGACGATCAGCCGGAACACGTTCTGGTAGCGGATCGGGACGATGCGGAACGTGAGGAGCCCCTGTCCAGCCACCGCCAGGACGTATGTCACGCCGAAGAGCAGGATCATCCCGATCGAGAGATATCGCATCGACGGGTCGTCGTTGCGTCGGAGCCCGCGATAGGCCTGACCGCCGATGTAGAGGCCAACGAGGGCGGAGCCGGTCGCCGCCACCCCGGCCGCGAGACCGACAACGCCGGTGAAGTCGGTAAGCGCGCTGAAGACGTTCATCTCAGAGCTGTCCCCACATCCGCGAGAGCTCGTCGGCCGGGTCGCTCTCCGTCCGGTCGATCGTCCAGTCCAGTTCGCCGTCGCGGATCGTCAGCTCGAACCGATCGAGTGTCGAGACGTACACCGTCTCGTGGTGGCCGTCGCGGCGCGGTCGCGTCCGCTCGGTGAGGAGGGCACAGTCACAGAGCTCGTCGACCCGACGATAGATCGACGACACCGAGAGATCGCAGTGCTCGCCGAGTTCCTTGGCCGACAGCGGTTCCGCACTCGTCGCGACGAGGATCGACCGAACGTGCTCGTCGTCCAGCAGAGCGACGACGTCGGCAACGTCGGGGTCCTCGTCCACAGCGTCATCTGACATACGTGGAACAAGTATCTTGCCCTCGGTTGGCCGAGGTCGTGGCGTCTGTGAGGTGCTGAAACGAGGGACGGCCGTGGCGCTCATCGGTCGCCCTCCAGTGGCAGCTCGAACAGTATCCGGAAGCTAACGTCGTTCATCGGGCCGTACACCACACTGATCCCTTCCGCAGTCGGAGTGTCACCCAGGTCGATCGTCGTCTCGTCACCGGCACTCACGGTGTTCTGGTCTGGCCAGAGTGGCTTCTTCTCGACCTGGCCCTTATCCTCGGGCGTATCGATGTCGTAGCAGATCAGGTCCGCGTCGGCCGACTCGCCGACCTCGTGACGAAGCGTGACGGTTTGGGTCTCGGCATCGAACACTCCACCCCACGTGACGTGTGGCGGATCGTCCATCGGATCACGCTCACGATCCGGCCGGGCCGGTACTCGAGCAGAGACCGTCATGAATCGGCCGTCCTTCCTGACATCGACGGTCTGTGCCTCTTTCGTGAGTTCGTGTCGCTGCTGTCCGAGGGCACGCTTCATCTGCTCTTCAGAGAGGCTGGTCTCGGTTTCGTACCGTTCGATCAACAGGTGGTATGCGACATCGTCGTCGATTCGAAACGCGTCGGCACCAAGTTCGGAAACCTCGGGGTTGATCCCCGGATGAGAGCCGCCAATGAACAACATCCGGCTTGCGCCGACCGCGTCGGTGACCGCCGCGAACGCGTCACTCTCTTCGTGGAACTGTCGACTGTGACCGTGTCCGGCGTCGATCGTCGCCTCAATGTCCGGTGCGTTGTGATTGCGAGTACTCGACCACACGAGGACGCCGTCTCGTACTGCAGCCCGTCTGCGTACGTCTGAACGGGCGTACACGTCGTAGCCGCGATACGAGCCGTCAGGCTCGTAGCCGGTGTCTGCGAGCGTTGACGCCACGTCGTCGGCTGTGAACTCGGCCTCGATCACCGTGGCGAGGTTCGTGCTCGTGACACTGTCGTAGTTCTCGTACCCGATTCCGAAGTAGTCCAGTTCCATCTTCTGGAAACCGCGTCTGGCGACGAACTCCTCGGGGACAGGGCCGTCAAAGCGCCCGGGTTCGGCGTAGGTGATGACCCAGTCTTCGTCGGTCTCGCTCTCCCATCCTGCGGGGAGCCAGCGGCGGTACTCCGGCGGGCCGGCGTCGGGAACGTCGACACGGCCGTACCTCGGTTTGCTGCTCAGCGGTGGTAAGCTGCCAGTACAGCCACTGAGCCCAGTCGTCAGACCGAGCGCGACGGCCGTCGCACTGCCGTTGAGAAACGAGCGTCGCGTCGGCCGGAAGGGATCGTCTGGTGGAACCATCGTGGTACGTAATCGATGACAGCCAGCTATCTTTATACCGGCCCGTCGGCCGCGCACTGGCAAACATCGGCGACAGATATATATGTAGAAGTGATCGATCGCCCGCTGGGACGATCGTCGCGATATTTGTCAGTTGAAGGTGGTAAAATACGTCACGGCCGGATAGCTCCCGATATCACTCGCCGCGGTCGGGGACGTAGCTGAACAGCCGCAGTCCGTAGGGATGATCTTTCGGGCCCCAGCGCACGTCAACGCCGTCTGCGTCCGGATGGTCACTCATGTCGACCGTCGTCTCGTCGCCCGGTCCGACGGTGTCTCGACCGGGCCACAGCGACCGGTTCTCGACCCGATTGACCGCGTCGACGGGAACGAGATCGTACCACAGGCGGTCGGCGTCGAGTTCCGGACCGAGCTCGTGACGGAGCGTGGCCGTCTCACTCTCCGCGTCGAAGGCCACGCCCCAGGTGATCTGGGGGGATCGTGGATCAGATCGCGAGGTTCGTCCGGCTGCAACGGCATGCGAGCACCCGCCGTCGCCAGCTGGCCGTCGACCCTGATGTCGATGGTATCGGCCGCCGCCATGCCGGTATAGTGTTGATCCTCGATGGCATCTTTCATCCGCTCGCCGGGCTGGTCGACCGTCTCCGGGTACCGTTCGAGCAGGAAGGGATACGCGGCCTCGTCGTCGACTCGGAACGCGTAGGCACCGAGTTCGGCGACGGTCGGGTTGAGGGTCGGGTGATCGCCGATCGACACCATTCGGCTGGCACCGACCGCATCGGTGACCGCTTCGAACGTGGTATCGACCTCGTGGTACCGCTTGGTGTCTCCGTGTCCGGCATCGATCGTCGCCTCCAGATCCGGCGTGCTGTGGAGCGACGCGCTCGTCGAGACGACGACACCGTCCCGGACGGCCACGCGGCGCGGGATGTCCGAGCGAGCGTACAGATCGTAGTCGCGGTACGAGCCGTCGGTTGGGATGCTCGGGGACGCATACGACCGACAGGAGGCAAGACGGTACAACCAAGCCGGACGGGAGCTGAAACGGAAGTTTCCGGGGACTGAGGTCATCATCGTTCCGAAATGCCACGAAGCAATCGACGTAATCGACGAGGACATGATACTTGGCTACCCATGGGGTATTCTGACCAGACTGCCGACGAGTACACGGACATCGTGGACTGGCGAGGACGGCGAGTGCATCTACTGGGGCAAGTCCGACAAAACAGTATCCAGTGATTGAGGAACTAACACAACCGCGTGTGACCAGCGAGGAGCCAGCCGATATCGTTGGCGTCGACTGGAACGGGGTCCACTTAGCGGCACTTCACGGGGAGTACTTCTCACCACACGGCTACGGGAGTGCGGACCATCTCTCGATTCGAGAGACGGTTCGAGAGAGTTTGCGACACATCCGGTCATACTGGAAATCCCGGGGTGTGTGGCCGATCGTGGAGAAAGACCGGACCCCGCTAACAGCGGAACCGATGGACCCCGTCTGGGCTGCTGACGGCACGAGAGCGACTGTGGACGGCCTTGAGGATGCGATTGTCGTCGAGTACGAGAACGGACAGACACTCGCGTACCGGAGCCAACACGAGCGGGACAGAGTGGAATACCGGGCAGGACTCATCCCCACTGGGGTTCACGAGTGAACCCGGCCACGCAGCCTCAGAGGATTTTGTGACTCCCTCTCTGGACGAGGGAGACTGATAATGACAACACAGACACAACGGACTCGGGGCCGCTTCGTGCTTGCCGGGTGCGGTGACGCGAAAGCCGATAATCCAGTGGAGGTTCGCAACCTCTACACATCGTCCTATTTCTCAGTCAAGCGATCGTATGCTGAGGCCGCTGTCCAGTGGGCTCGAACTGCTGACCGACAAGCGAATACTTGGGGTGTCCTCTCCGCAGAGCACAGGATCTTGATACCTCGGCAGACGGTCGCCCCATACGACACGCCCATCGAGGACCTGCGTGGAGAACGCATCGAGTCGCACACACATGACTTTGACCGTGACACTTTAGTTCACCAACCGTGCGAGCGGAGATGGAGATGGACGAGTTCGATATCCTCAAGATGGAAGGCGGAATGCGGATCGCGATCGAGGTTCTCGGGGCATCCCTGCTCGTGATGGCGGCGTACCTGATCGCGATCGAGCCGTTTCTTCACTCGGTGGCACCTGTGGTGTACGCCCAAACTGGGCTGGAGTACAGCCGGACGAACCCCCCGGACACGGCCTCCGAAGTTACCCACTTGCTATTGACGGTATCGGCGATGGGTGCGACCCTGTACTGGCGACTCTATTTCACCGACCTGGGGCAGCAGCTCCGCGACGAGGTCGCAGAGGAGTATTGATCGGCCCTAGCCTCATCAGCTGGACCGCTTGTCGCCACACCGGGTAAGTCCATAGTTCACTCTGTCATAGGTCGACCGTCGGGACTCTATGACGCAGTTCACGCTTTAGGGATTTCAGCGAGATTCTCATGGAGTCTCCCTCGCATCAATTAAACGGTGAGGTGACCTCGTCGGGGTCGAACCCATCGATGTAGTCCGAAACCACGTGAGCGGAGGCCGCCGTTGCCACGAGGTCGGGCAGCATGTCGTCGTGTTCCCAGCGACGGAATCGCCAGATACCGCCGACGATCCCGACGACGAGACCGGCGATCGATGAATCAAGAATGTCGCCGAGAACGGTAGCGCCGACGGACACCGCGACAACTGACAGCATGACCGCGAGGCTGAGCGTTGCGAACCGGCGTTGCTTCCGTGCCTCTGCCTCGTGGGCCTGCCGGACGGCGGTTCCGTCCCCGGCTGGGACTGCCCTGTGGGTCCCGTCAGAGTACTCCAGCACGTCGTAGCGTTCCGCCTCTGTCGTCTCGACGCCTGCTCGTTCGCTCATACGTGCTGGTGCGTGTAGTTGGAAATAACTCTGTTGCCAGCGGCTGTGAAACTCGTCGTGGACGTCGGATCCGTTAGGAAGCGCGGAACAGGTACAGGCTCAGTCCCCTGCCGGCCTGATATTCAAACCTGGCTAAGGAGCATGGCCCGCGTCGCCGGTCATCTCGAGGCGGTCTGTACTGATCGGCATCGACGTACTGCTCTGGACTGCA
Organism: Haloarcula sp. CBA1127; assembly: GCF_001485575.1. NCBI lineage: Archaea > Methanobacteriati > Methanobacteriota > Halobacteria > Halobacteriales > Haloarculaceae > Haloarcula > Haloarcula sp. CBA1127. The sequence goes on along the minus strand of NZ_BCNB01000004.1, from coordinate 22,816 downwards.
TGAGTGAGCCGTTGTCACCAACCCTTCCACGGGAGTTCGAACGTTCTAGATTAGGATGAGGATGGCGTGTTCGAGTTCACGATTTGCCGGGACTGTGCGCTTCAGGACCGCGACAACGTCGAGCAGGCGGCGTCGCTCTTCCACGAGGCAGATCGAGACCATCTCCTCACCTGCGATGTCTGTGGGGCCGTTGGCTGCGGGTCTGCTAGTACTCGTCGTCCAGCAGCAGAGACGTATCGGCTCGCAAGCGTCATCCCCTGGTCGGTGAATATCAACGGCTTCGACGGAACAGCAACCTCTTGCACTGAGTGCAGTCCTATCGTGCCGGTCGACTGTGTGAAACGTCCCGAGCGGACATACGACGAGGAAGTGCTCTATCTCGCTGAGCCACCGTTTGACTCAGCTACGAAGACTGCGGACGACGCCCCGACAGACAGCGAACAGGTTGAGATCGGGGGTGGGTCGAGTAGCTAACAGTCCCACGGAACTGGTGAATCTGCTTCTAATATGTAGTCAAAATAGAATAAGAATCAGAACACCTGTCAAAGAATCTATTCCGCCGGTCGTTGTCTCATATCTGAGTTGGATTCAAACATCTCTTTGAGTCTGCCACAGTCACATAGTAACGCAAGCAGACAAGACGACTATGTCTCCACTATTACCCCTAAAGCCTGCTCCCGGAACCGTTTCTGACCGTGAATTAGAGCCGAGGCTTGTTGGATTCGAAGATGAATCTGCGGAGCAGATTCTGTCAGCAGTCGCCTCAGCAACAGCACGCCGCATTCTCAACCAGATATATACCGAACCGACCACGGCTTCAGAGATTGCTACTGAGATCGATTCCTCAGTCCAGAATGTTAGCTATCATCTCGACCGACTCCAAGACGCAGACTTGGTGGAAGTCATCGAAACGTGGTATTCCGAGCAGGGGCGTGAAATGGATGTATACGCTCCGACCAATAGTGCGCTTGTCCTTTTTGTAGGAGCAGAGCGGAACAACCCATCACTCACAACCGCGTTGCGTCGCGTCTTCGGTGCAGTGGGCATTGTCGGAGTAGTCAGTGCCATCACTCATTTACGCTGGTCAGCGCCAACAACTTCACCATCACCCCGAACTGCTGAACTCCCTGTTCAGCAGCCTGATCCAACTCTGTGGGACTCGCTGGCCATGTTTGGGACTGGCCCAGGTGGGTTCGTCTTCGTAGCCGGCATCTTTGTGATCCTGTCCCTCGCCGTAGTGTGGTACTTTCGGACATACCGTCCAGCACGAAATCACAACCAATCGATGTGAACGGTTTCTGGGACTTAAAGAGGCCTTTGAATCTGGGATAGGACGATACGTTACCCTTCCAATGATAGCATATGAAACGCAGAACGTTTCTGTCAAGTGCTGGAATTGGCCTCACAACTATCTCGGCGGGCTGCATCTCCCGAATACCTTCGAGCGGAGGGTCCGAGGGAAACTCAGAAACGACAACAACCACTTCTGCGGAAGCACAGACAGAGGCTGAACAACTGCCGGAGCAGACATTGATTGAAGCCAGCAACACCGCTGAGCGGACTATCGGGGACGCATCACTCGAAGAGCGTGGTCTCAGAAAGGCTCACCACATCGCGTTCGGGAACCCAACCAAAGAAACCCGCCAGGGAACGATTACGATTTCGGAGGCCAACGAGACTGTGTTTGAGGAATCTGTGGAACTCGAAGCGAATGCGGACATTGTGGTGTCGCTTACCGACCTCAATACGTATACCACTCGTGTAACGGTTCCCGAGGTGGACGCGACTGAAGAGGTTACTATTGATCCTAGCCAATTCACCTGTAATGTGACTAGGACGACGGTCAGCATCCAAGAGGACAATACACTCGATTCAAGAAGCGTTTCAACGCGTATGGCGTGTCCCAGTGTTGTCGCCGAAACGGCCTCTACAGATAAGATAGCGTCGTATACACTTGGCGGCGATTCAACCCTCACAGATTCTGAGAAACGTAGCCACACGCTCATGCTTCAGAACCCGTCGGACAAAACGTGGACAACTCGAATTTTGGTTGAGAACAACTCGGTGACTCAATTTGATGGGGTCTACACCCTCGAACCCGAAAGTACAGTAGCGATCACTCTCAGTGAGAGCGGAACATACACCCTCTCGGTAAGTGTCGTCGAAACAGAAGCCATGGTATCTAGAGAAGTAACTCCCGAAAACTTCGATTGTAATCAGTCGTCAACACAGGTAGACATTGATACTTCGGGAGAACTCACGGCAAACACCGTCTCGACACTCATGGCTTGTGATACCGAAATAAACTCGACTAACGAGTCCTCATCGTAGGCTTCCTACCGTAGCTTCCACCATATCTCAACGAGAGTCTACATTACCAGTCTTATCGAGTGGGCAATCCAGCCAACACAATAATAAAAACTACCCACAGCGACAGCGAGCCCCAATTTTGTGTTCCTCTGGTGGGTGAGAGGATGTCTCGAAATATGTCTTCGCAAACTGTCCAGACAGAGCTGTTTGCAGTTGCACAGGGCTGTCCCGAATGTGGCGGCACACTCGACAGCAGCGGGCGGGAAACGCACTGTGAGAACTGTGGTCTGGTGACCGAACAAGACCAGATCGACCACGGGCCGGAGTGGCGAACGTACGATCGCGACTATTCAGTGAGCGTCCAAATCGACCAGACTTATGTGGAACAGTTGAGATTATATTGGTACTGTGAAGCATCTCTATCGTCGTGTAGATGCGCGGATACGGACTCTCTCGCGCGGAGCATTCGCAGTTCTGGCAGGTATTCTAACTGGCATTGCTGTCCTTGTATTCTCCCTGTTACTGGGCAATTGGATACCTATTCAGGCGGTGTCGATGTCTGTCACAATAGCCGTGGTTTATTACATACTTGACCCAAATAGCCAAGTCGAGTAAGAGCCGTCACCGAGTTGTTGAGAGAACTTCCCCTCAGACAAAACAGTAGGTGGGTCAATCTCATGCTGTTCGCCCTTCAGGCCCGGGACAATCCATATCTGGAAATCGTGGATGACTATCGCGAGCGCGGCGATATGGACCATCCCGAGGGACAACGGTCAGTCGACCTCTTCTCGAAAGTCTTCGGTCAGCTGCAAGAACGAATGGCAGCCACCGATGCGGACGTTCTGGGCGCTGTTTACGAGGAATACGGGATGTCGAGCGATGCCTTTGACCAGCACTTCACGCCACATACGGTCTGCGAGATGATGGCTGAAATCGCCGGCGCTTTCAACGGATTGTCGGATAGCTTGCTGGTCGTTTGAGTTTGTGATGCCCGTGATGATTTGTGTCCCACACTGCGAGAGAATATCAGCATCCAATTTAGACGGGCGTTGTGAGATAATGCCGACATTGAAGCCGAATTTCGGGCCTTCGGAGACAATGGTTCGAAGGATACCGAGTGCCCGAGCATTCCTGTCTGGCGCGAACCGATAGCCCTCTTCTAGAAGTGTGAACAGTGGGGAAACGAGTCGGTCATCGTCTCCACGCATGGCTTCCTCACGCACTTCGTAGGTTTCAGAGTCAGTGTGGTTGGCTCCTTTGTGCCGTTCTGTTCCGCTCCGACGATGACGTAGCCCGTCTGTTATGTGTCACACATTGTCCACTGCAGACGGTCGGCCAAGAGACAGACAAACCTGTATCATCCCAACGCAGCGAGACACTGTTGTAACGTCCGATAGATCTGTTCGAGATCACTGATCGTCCGACCCTGTTCGAGTACACCATCACTCGTCGTCTCGAGAACCAGATTCGAGTGAGCAACGGCGTTCCGGAGCGTCCGGAGTTCGTTCAGTTGTCGACTCGCACTCCCTGGACTCGAGAACCCACAAGCACGCCAGCAGGACTCGAATTCCGAGATGATCCGTGTCAGTGTCGAAAACTGTGCGTAGTGAATTTCGGCCAGTTCGATGTTGGCTTGCTGCGCACGCTGGTGACGCTTGCCAATACGCTTGACCGTCTCGTCATCGAACGACACAGTCGTCTTCCAATCGATATCCTGCTGGATAATCAACTCGGCGAGTTGCTCTTCAAGTGTTGAGAGGCGGTCGAAGAGATGGATGTACGCCGGAGACTTGTTCAGATCCGCACGGGTCAGGATGCCAGTCACTTCGTTGCGACCACCCAAAAAATAGCGCGGTGTCTCGTACAGCGCAGTTAGCACATCACCAAACGCCGCATCCGAACTGATGATGTTTGCGAGTGAGATGGTGGACAGGTGCGACTGGAGTGCAGCCTCTGCGGGCGCCTCTGATAGGATCTCAATATCGGCATAGCCCTGTGGCCCGTCCTCCGTTACGACTGGGGCAACATCGTACTCGTTCGCTACCAGCCACTCGTGTGCCTCACCGACCGACAGATCCGGTGGGAGTGTGTCGGGATTTTTTGTCGCTAAGTCAGCTGCCGTACACTGAAACAAAGATCCGGTCACGCCAACTCATACTGACGAACAGAATATGGAGCTTTTCACCCAAAGTATAAATATAGGGCATAATAATACTCATTTAGATGCGCACAGGACATAACTGGGCGGAACGTTCCACGGTGCCACACGGGGAAGTCACCTCGCTCTTTCCAGTTGACGAACTAGCGTGTTCGGTGTTGCAGAATCGAGATGCACAACTACAGTTAGAGCAACTGGAATCGAGGTCAGTACTGACGGTCACGCCCGACGGCATGGCGAGTGGATACTTCCTAGCGCAGCATCCGCTGACCCTCGTTCCGGTTGCGGAGTTACCTGACGACCAGCGGGAAGCGATCGAGGCGACCCTCGATGATCCACTCAGCACGTATCGCTACGTGCGTCTTGGCCGGACAGTAGCGAGCGGACAGAACCGCTCTCTGGCTGAGTTCAAGAGTTGAGCGGTACTGCACTCCAGCCGTGTTCACGGACGGTTCTATGGAAGGCCACACTTGAACGTCGAGAACCGCGGGGTGTCCGATTGGATCGGAGTAGCCCACCTCCTTTACCATCGTCGGCAGTGTGAGTTGGCCCGTGAAGCAGTGCCCCGAGACGCCCGTGCTTGACGAGGTTGAGTTCTCCGGACACGTCTGGGTGCAGGAACTCCCGACCGGTGGGGAGTTCCGATTTCAAGTGGCGCCGTCGGGACTGGTCACGTCCGCCACAGCCCAGCAGTCCTTCGATACAGCCACCGCTGTCCCACCGCAGTTCCGTCGAGCAGCCGAACTGATCGACGAGCGTCTGGATCGTGAGGCACTCGAAGCGGCGACTGACGACCCGAGCGACGTGACCTTTTGTGGGATCGCCACTCGAAACGAGGGGGTTGAGTACGACTGGAGCATGGTCCCACCGTTCGTCGGTGTCGACATCTGGTCCGGTCGCAAGGAGCAGTTTCTCTCGCCGGATGCGGCCGCTGGCGTGTTCAAACGGTTGGGACTGCCGACGATCCCGGCTATTGAGAAGGAACTGGCCGCTGCACACACTGATCTCACTCGGTACGAAAATCAAGGGAGATTCCCTGAGTCAGAGTGGCGGGAGGGACAGGCAGCGGGCATACTGATCCGGGACAAATCCGGTGGCCGTGGCCTCGCGTGGCGTCAAGAACAAAATGCAGCGCCTGCGTCTGATCCGCAGTCAACGGTGGAGCTGGCGACGGAGTATGCGACTGACGAGCGAATCGAGCAGACTGTCGCTGCTCTGCAGGCAGATGGACAGCCGGTGACTGTCGACACAGTAGGTGACCGACTCGTCGCGGATGTGGCCCGCGAGGCGTATGTGGATCTCTTCGTGGATGGCGAGTTTGTCACCTCACTGTCCGCGTTCCAGTCTGCCATTGCTGAGCGTGTCCAGCAATACCAGTCCAGGGCGGAATAGACGATTCTGTTGAATTACGCCCTCTGAGATAGAGTGAAAGGACGCCAGAGTTGAGAACGCGTGCCCAATCACTCACAATACGAGTCAGATTCTACTTTTGAGGTCTATCTCCCTTTTTCCATTCCGTAGAACTATACTCTTGTTCCGCTTTCTCTGGGCTATTGCCGTCTAAAGATGATATCGCCGATGGGGAACGGCTTGAGAGGATCCAGGTCAGGGTAAAAGAAGCACAGCACCACTCAACTTCATCGCTGGGATGGCACCTCACTGTCGAGGACCACCTAGAAAACGAATTCGAGGTGAAGATATGGCATACACACGAGGTTGATGTCTGGTGGCGTGAGGGGTGGTGGTATGTGTTAGAGCAGGGGCGGGGTGCGCGCTGGGACTCTGGTGCTGTTGTGCTACACAGTACCGCTGATTTCAAAGTGAGTCGGCCAGACAACACTGTCGACCTACTCGTAATCGGTGATAGTCATATCGGACGCGAAAACCGTCCCGATGCGACTGGCGAGCCACATCGTACTGCACGACAGTTCCTCGCCGCGGTAGGCTATGCGACTCGGTACGATGTTGCGGCCATCGTCCACGCCGGCGATCTGTTCGATGATGCGCCAACCGAAGAGGATTTCTTAATCATCAAGAATGCCTTCGCAATCCTCGCTCAACATAATATTCCGGTGTATTTCATCTCCGGTAATCACGGTGTCCAACTCGCTCTAGACTTCTATGATGAGCTCGCAGATGCCGAGACATTCCATCTTGGCGCCGAGGGTGTCTCCCTCGACCAGACTGTCGAACTGTTCGGTATTGATCATGGCTCTCCAGAGACTGTTCTCTCACAAGCCGCTGATATATCAAGCTCAGCTGCCATCGATCGGCAAATCCTCGTGGTCCACAACGAGATTGACCCTCCACGGCAGGACAGTGGGATACCGGCTTGGAAGTTGATTGGTGCCTCTGGAGTGACATTTGACTGTATATTGGCAGGGCATCTCCACAGTCCAGAAACCGCAACTTGGTCAGGCACAATAATCCAGCATCTCGGATCGACAGCCGCTATCAGCGCGATTGGCAATGCACAGTATGACTCAGCGTGGCTGGTACGCGTCACACCCAATGATGCCGATTTGCAGCGACTGGTGATCGGCTGATCTCAGACCCGTCATCACCCCTGAACGCTTCTTGATAGACAAATTAGCTCGGGTCTGGCGACCCCATTGTAGCATGACAACGGAGGAGAGATGCAAGGGTTCTAATTCCTGTTCTCTACAGACGTCATCCGGTTAATGAAGGAACATACCTACCGCACCCTGCGACTACTTATCACGACTCAATTAGAGATACTGTGCAAGATTGAAAGGATGTAGTCAGCAGAACAAGTGTCGTGCAAAACACTGTTTTATAATATATTTTATATTAGTTCGGTACTTATCGAACCCACCCAGATCTATGGCTCAATCTCAACTTCAACCTCCTCTACCTGAAGCAGACGATCAGTCTCAAAATTCAAGAGATCTGCAGACTGCTCCACGATGAAATTACGATGCTCCCTGATATTCTCCGGATTCCAGTCTTCATACTCATCCACAACACGCCGCGTCAAATCGAAACTCGTCGCCTCACGGTCATCACCAAGAGATGCCAAAGTATCGTCCTTACCCATGTAGTGCGCCTTCTTCGTCCGGAAAGGTTTCTGCAAGACAACGTCGTGAACCTCCTGCTCCAACGGAGTCAAATTACCCAGAGTATGTCTCAACTTGGCAGCCTCTTCAGGGTCGAACTGCTCGCGCCAATACTCCTTCTTCTCCATCGCCGTCTCGTATGATTTCGGTAAAATATGCTCAATGTGGATATCCTGACCAGGCTTGATCTCACCCGTCTTCTTGTCCACACTAAGATTATACTCCAAGGCCAAGAGAAGCGGTCGATGCCAGTTTTCGCCATAGACCTCAGAATACAAATTGTTCTGGACTTTCTGAGCGATATCATCGCCACTCCGTTTACTCTCAATATAGTCCCGAATTCCCTCGATACCCTCACCGTCCTTGATTTTTCTCAGAATCTTGTAGGACGGTCTCTTGATTTTCTGGCTATTGTGGCCTCCAACCCAGTACGAATAGTACAACCCAACTAAGGCATCAACGAGTTCATCGTATTCAGAGAAACCCTCCTTCTTGGCCGTCGTCAAGATAGTCTTCCACTGTTGGCTATGACTCAAGTTAGACATCATATACATCTCCCGCGACTCTTCGTTCTCCACGTTCCGGTACTCTTCAGCGTACTTGTTGATATCACGGGCAATTTCCACCACCGAAGTCCCTTCCTCCAGAGATGCATCAAACTCGCTTTTCAGTTCTTCATAGATTGCCTCCTCAGCCTTCGCATCCTGAAGATGTAGCCGGTAGCTGGACAGAACACTGTCCAATCGGTCGTAGTCATCATCGAACTTGCTGGACAGCTTCTTCCAAGACTCCGTGACAATGTCTCGCTGCTCGTCGGAAGTAAGGCTAAGCAGGTAGCTCTTAGTCAGATCGGAGACAGTCAGGTCCTTCCCACGGTTGTTGACTGTCTGGAACAAGCGGATGGCGTAGGACAGCTCAGAGGTCTCTATCTGTATTATCTCGGTGTCTTCCTCCACAAAGTCGAAAAAGTCCTCCAGTTCATCAGGGTCGTCAAACTTGTCCTCCAAGGCGTTCTTTGTGTATTTGACAGCTTCGGTGTATCTGTTCTGCTCGTCAAGGTTGACACTAGACAAGACTGTGGACTCAAATACGTCATGATGCTTCTCCCCAGTCATCAGTCTGTACTTCGAATCATCACTGTCCGGGGACTCCTCTATTCGCCGGTTAATCCTGTTGCGCTGGCCGGACAGTTCTTCATCAAAGAAGTCCCGAAGTACAGCGTAGAATATCATCAACGTGGTAATCCGCTGCTGACCATCCAATATATCCAGACGGTCATTACCGTTATCTACCAGTATGATGGTTCCAAGAAAATACGAATCATCGACATCCCCGCTATTGTCCCAAGCCTTGTAGAGGTCGTCCCACAGTTGATCAATGTGGCTTTTCTCCCAGCTGTATGGGCGCTGGTACTCCGGAATCTTGTAGAGAGTGTTCCTACCCTCAAAGAGTTGATGAACTGGAACCGGTTCAGCATCAAACTTGCTTGCCATAGACTACTTGTAAATGGCCTACGAATAAAATCTGTGTCAGTACCCAATTGTATAACACTTAGTCACTCCTGCCTATTTCCTTCCGAAGAGTTTTAGAACAACAGCGGGGGCAAGAGGGGGTGCAAGGATGAAGAAGAGCTTCGACTGTGTGATTTGAATCAGAGAGGAGCAGGCACCACTGTGGTTCAAATCCCTCAGAACACATAGCCGATTTTCAGTATCTAAATTGGGGAACGACACGAGATTGCAAAACAGAAACAGAAACAGAAAGACGACCAACTCTGAGGGACTGGACCGCTTCACAGATTCCTCGACGCTTTCGGAGTCGTCCGTGCCGTGTCTTATCCACTAATCTGGCTAGTAGCAAGCGCTTGCCCGAGAAGAGCTAACTCTTCCCGGTACTCGACTGTCTCAAGCCACCGGTCAGGAAGCCCCGAAGCACCGAAACGCGCGCCGGCAAGAGCCCCAGTCACAGCGCCCAGCGTGTCCGTGTCACCGCCGCGGTTGACCGAGGTAACGACGGCCTCTTCCGCGCTATCAGCCGTCAGTGCGTCGTACAGTGAGGTCTGTAGCGTGTGGACGATATAGCCGGTGTTCTCCAGTTGCTGTTCATTGATGAGGTCCGGAACGAGACGGATAGTCTCGACAAGTTCGTCCGGCCCATCGCCGTCGACACGTGCGATCGCAGCAGCGAGCGGCGACTCTTCGCCACGGAGGAACCCAGCGATAGTCTGATTGAGGAGTGCACAGCCGTACTGACAGCGAGGGTCATGATGCGTAATCGCTGAGGACTGCTTGCTCACGCGTTCAAGCGTGTCTGGCTCCTCAGCGAACGCGATGGCGTGCGGAGCACACCGCATGATGCTGCCGTTCCCGGCGTTCGACCCTTCAGCGCGGCGCTGCCAGACTTCACGGCCGGCATCGCGCCATGACGTGCCGCTCTGGTATTCACTAATTGCGTCAGCAGTCATGAGCCCGATATCGAAGGGGCCGTCCTCGCACCACTCGGCGAACCGGTCAGCAATATCCTCTCCGTCGAACGCCTGCTGCTTGGCAAGGCTACGCGCGAGACACAACATCATGTCCGTGTCGTCAGTGACGGCCCCAGGTGGTTGGCCGTGGGTCCCGTGGCCGAGCATCTCTGTCACGGTGCCGTGCTGATCGGCGATCCAGTCCGGTGACCGAAACTCAACAGGCCGGCCGAGAGCGTCCCCACAAGCGAGGCCCAGCAACGTTCCCTTCGCCCGCTCGGTGATCTCGTCTGTCGACATAGATACACACGGTAGCGCGGCCGGTGTAGAGGTTTGGTCTCACACTCTGTCCACTGCAGGAATTATAATCCAGAGCGGTCAGGCTTACTTATTTCAGCGAATACTGCGTGGCATATGGCTAAAAACCTTCATGGGTAACAGCGGATACGTACAGTGAACGTGTGGACGATATTGTCGAGGGTGGAATAAAAGAATTTGAATATCCTGAATCTTTGTCAGGGTTATATGAAGGGACAGAGTATGAGGACGGGTTCACGCAGGTATATATTCGACGCCGCCGCATACCTCTGTGAAATGGTAACATGAAGTCTTTCTTGTAGCTTGACCGTCTTCATGACAGTTCGGCGCTCCGCTCAAAGTTGGTAGATGCAGCAAGTTTGGAGACACTGCGCGAAGAATGTGCGACTCTTAGAGCTCTTCACGATGTGTTCGACAAAAACCATGTGATCAAGATACGGATTAGGATTAAGAAGACAGATTAGGGCAACCGTGGCGAAGCTCAAGATGGCGCGAAGTAGGTTTTGAGACCCCCGGAAGAGTGTACCACCCTATCGTCTGACGTCCGTCAGACCCCACCATTTCCACTATTAGAATGAGAGAGAGATAGAACAGTCAGGAATGTTCACCCACCCCCCATTATTTCCACTAAAACTAGGAAGATCTGTGGATCGGACTCCACTACAAGATTCTTTCACCAGCACTAGCCTCTACAACAATACCGCTCTAGTTGTACTACGGTCTAGCTATAACGCCGTGTGTATAAAATTTTCCGTCATTCAGAGTTCATTCTGTACAGCCGTTGCTATTTCACCGCTTTTTACTGGAAACAGTGGGGGAGGGTGTAGAGGGTGTATCGATAACCCACGCAAACCTTTCCCACTTCCTTCTGGTGGTTACACCTACTCCACCGATATACTGGAAACGTTGGGGTCTCCAACGTATATAAAGAAGCGATTACTGGAAATACCGGAAGCCGGTGGTCTCCGCCACCCCTCACCACTCATCGCGTAATGACTGTAGTTTACTGGAAACGGTGGGGTGTGTCCAGTACCCCACGATACACCATTTACTGGAAATAGTGGGGTAACATTAATCCATATCGCAGCAAGTGGCAGGTATCCCGTAGCTATCTAATCTCATCCTGTCGGACTTCAACCACCTCGCGACAGAACGCAGCCGATACAGTGGAAATACTGGGGTGCCTCTCCTATAGTGGAAGGCCTACCCAGGACTGGTTATACTGGAAATAGCGGAAACGATGGTCGAAACAACTATTGCGGTAGCCTGACTCACTCACGCATAATATGGGTCCTCGATTTCAACCGGACGACACGCTATACAAGCGCCGGAATACACTCAAAGTCGAGTACGTGCCGGATGATATCGTCGGCCGGGACAATGAAATCGAGGAATACGAAGCCGCCCTACAGCCAATCATCAATGGTGAGTACCCCGATAACATCTTCATCTATGGCAAGACCGGTGTCGGGAAGACTGCTGTCACGAACTTTCTACTCAATGAACTCCAGGAATCAGCAGACCACTTTGAAATCGATCTGACCGTCATCTCGCTGAACTGTGACGGGCTGAGTACGAGCTATCAGGCTGCAATTAGTCTCGTGAATAATCTCCGCGGTCACGAAAACCATATCGCCGAGACTGGCCATCCCCAGTCGAAGGTTTACCGTCTCCTCTGGAACGAACTGAATAAGCTCTCTGGCAGCGTCATCATTGTTCTCGACGAAATTGACCACATCACGGATGACACCTTCCTCTATCAGATCACCCGGGCTGACAACAACGGCTACATCGATAACATCCAGCTTGGTGTCATCGGAATCAGTAACGATTCGACGTTCCGCGAACAGCTCGATGCGAAGGTCCAGTCATCGCTCTGTGAGACAGAAATCTCCTTCCCACCATACGGCACCGAAGAACTCCAGAAGGTCCTCGAACAGCGGGCCGAGATAGCCTTCCACGAGAGTGCGCTTGAGGATGGCGTCATTCCGCTGTGTGCCGCGCTTGGTCGCCAAGATGGTGGTGATGCTCGACGGGCGATCACGCTTCTTCGGAAGGCTGGCGATCTCGCTCGCACTGAAAACGCAAATTCAGTTACGACTGATCATGTCGAACGCGCCCAGGAGAAACTCGAGGCCCAGCAGAGCATGGACATTATGCGGGACCTTACCGAACACGAGCAACTCACCCTCTACGCGCTGACTACGCTTGCTGCAGAGGGGGAAACACCCGCTCGCTCTCGGATCGTCTATCAGCGATACAAAGAGCTCTGTGAGTTCCAGGGTCGAGAGCCGCGAACTGCACGTCGCATGCGTAGTTTCCTCTCGGATTTCGAAATTCTTAATCTCACACTGTCTGAGATGGAGCATCGTGGGCAAGACGGTGGTACATACCGTCAGCATGAACTCAATCGCGATATCGCGACTGTCGTTGATGCTCTCCAGACGATTATTAGCGAGTTTGGAGCCCATCAAAGTATCATTGAGTACCTGCCCGACTCTGGCGAAGAGTTCGCCACGATGTAATGAGGAAAACGCCACACCACCGTTCCCGGAGTAATTTGCCTACACTTGGCTGCCCGGCGCGACGTACTGGCTCTTCTCACTTTTTCACCGTCACGCCACTGCAGGTAGTAGTACTCCCGATCCTCAATCGTTTTCGTCAGTAGATAATAATAAGGTTGAAGCGCAGCCCCCCTCGTGGACAGCGATCGATACTATCGAAGTAGCAGAAGTAGCAGGTTCAAGTTCGATGACCCCCGGTAGGGCCATCTACGGGACAGTTGTTAATGTCGATGACGGTCGTGCAGAACTCCGTCAAGAACGGGCAGCATACAAACGCCACGAGAAACCTTCGATGAAATTGACGTGCAAACGAATTCAATGGTCGGAAGGGGGGTGGCACGAGCCCCTGCGAAGAACTCGGCCGATCTTAAGTCGGTCCTGGTATTCGCTACGCACTCCGAGAGCATCACGGCCAAACATTCACCGAGTTCATCCACGACAATGTCAGTGGTGATGCGTTACAAATCGATATCCGGGGGTCAGAATCACCGCAGCGCCGCTTCGATATCGAACACGAGGCTACAGAAACAGCCGTCGACGCGTATTTCACCCGCCGGGAAGAGCATGAACTGCTGGCTGAATCAACGCTTGCGTCCCGCGCTTTCGGTTCCGAACGTGGGTGGAAACCTATCGAAACCACCACGGTACGGATGCACTCCTCGCACACGCGGACGATATCGACAAGAAAGCAGCTGAACGACGCCGAGCCCGTGAGGTACTTGACGACATCGCTGACACCCTTGGGAGCGATCAATCACGCCTCACGTTCGTTGCGGATGTTCGACCGGTCTACAGCTGGCTGACAGACGAAGGCTACCTCGCCTTCAACCTACTCGACGGCGTTGAATCCGAATACGGCTGGGAACGCCCAGACGCCGATAACCAATCGCTGCAGACGGCCGATGTCCAGCACCTCCTTGCGGCCGCGGACACGCCAGCTGAAACGCTCCTTGTCACTTCACTCCCAGGGTGGGGTCTACGTCCATCCGAAGTTGCCCAGTTGCACGTTTCACAATTTGTTCTCGAAGGAGATGACCCACATATCGTCTTCGAAGAGCGGAAGAATGGACCGGGCACTGTCGCTATTCACTACGGTGTGCACACAGTTACCGACCGTATCGACCAGCTGGCCGAGGCGGACGACTGGCAGGGGTATCTATTCCCTTCGCCGGCCAACTCAAACAAACACGTTCATTCCGACACGATTACCAACCGATCCAAACGACTCGCTGACCGCGCTGATGTGTCCGTCGACGGCCAACTGGCGACGCCTCGAACGGCACGACGGTTCTGGTACTCGACGTATTCCAGCGCCATGGTCGATATCCGCGCAGAAATGGACGAAATCGCTGACGAACAAGGCGCCCAATCCGGGACCGTCGTCTGGGAACAATACCTCTCTAAAACTGATCGACGCCGCCGCCGACGACAGGCAATGGCTGCGAAACTGACTGACGCTTTTGGGATCGAAAATAGCTCTGCCCTGTCCAAAACGACGATTGACTAACTGACTTTTGAACTGCTAGACAGAGGGCTTGAAGCGGATTTTTCAATATGTTGTGTCGGGCAGTGTTGACAGCCCTCGCCGTGCGTTGGGCCGTCTACGCAAATCGTCCACCTGACGACCGAGTCTATCGGTCTCGTGTGTGCCGTGTGTGGTCTGCACAGGACGCCTTCGAGACCGTTGATTTATATACTCCCCTCTCATCGGATGTAATGCGAAGGTCGCGCCGGGCAGCGTTCTCGGAACGACACCCCAACGCCACCTACACGGTGGGTTGGGTCACTCGCTTAGAACGCGAGGCCACCGAGGCTTCGTGTTCGTGTATGAGGATTCCACCCCTGCGGTCCGCCGTTAAGATGGAATCTGATGTGAGCCCACGGACCCATGCAGTAGTCAACATTGGCGTAGGAACCAATGTGTTTGCTTCCGACGGAGTGCAACCACTTCCGCCGCTGATGTATATCAGCACATTCCGGTTGATCCTGCCGGAGGCCATTGCTATCGGAGTCCGATTTAGCCATGCTAGTTGCACGAGTTTAGACTCGTAGCATATAGCTCAGTAACACGTGGCCAAACTACCCTACAGACCGCAATAACCTCGGGAAACTGAGGCCAATAGCGGATACAACTCTCATGCTGGAGTGCTGAGAGTTGGAAACGTTCCGGCGCTGTAGGATGTGGCTGCGGCCGATTAGGTAGATGGTGGGGTAACGGCCCACCATGCCGATAATCGGTACAGGTTGTGAGAGCAAGAGCCTGGAGACGGTATCTGAGACAAGATACCGGGCCCTACGGGGCGCAGCAGGCGCGAAACCTTTACACTGCACGACAGTGCGATAGGGGGACTCCGAGTGTGAGGGCATATAGCCCTCGCTTTTCTGTACCGTAAGGTGGTACAGGAACAAGGACTGGGCAAGACCGGTGCCAGCCGCCGCGGTAATACCGGCAGTCCAAGTGATGGCCGATATTATTGGGCCTAAAGCGTCCGTAGCTTGCTGTGTAAGTCCATTGGGAAATCGACCAGCTCAACTGGTCGGCGTCCGGTGGAAACTACACAGCTTGGGGCCGAGAGACTCAACGGGTACGTCCGGGGTAGGAGTGAAATCCTGTAATCCTGGACGGACCACCAATGGGGAAACCACGTTGAGAGACCGGACCCGACAGTGAGGGACGAAAGCCAGGGTCTCGAACCGGATTAGATACCCGGGTAGTCCTGGCTGTAAACAATGCTCGCTAGGTATGTCACGCGCCATGAGCACGTGATGTGCCGTAGTGAAGACGATAAGCGAGCCGCCTGGGAAGTACGTCCGCAAGGATGAAACTTAAAGGAATTGGCGGGGGAGCACCACAACCGGAGGAGCCTGCGGTTTAATTGGACTCAACGCCGGACATCTCACCGGTCCCGACAGTAGTAATGACAGTCAGGTTGACGACTTTACTCGACGCTACTGAGAGGAGGTGCATGGCCGCCGTCAGCTCGTACCGTGAGGCGTCCTGTTAAGTCAGGCAACGAGCGAGACCCACACTTCTAGTTGCCAGCAACACCCCTGCGGTGGTTGGGTACACTAGGAGGACTGCCATTGCTAAAATGGAGGAAGGAATGGGCAACGGTAGGTCAGTATGCCCCGAATGGACCGGGCAACACGCGGGCTACAATGGCTCTGACAGTGGGATGCAACGCCGAGAGGCGAAGCTAATCTCCAAACGGAGTCGTAGTTCGGATTGCGGGCTGAAACCCGCCCGCATGAAGCTGGATTCGGTAGTAATCGCGTGTCAGAAGCGCGCGGTGAATACGTCCCTGCTCCTTGCACACACCGCCCGTCAAAGCACCCGAGTGGGGTCCGGATGAGGCCGTCATGCGACGGTCGAATCTGGGCTCCGCAAGGGGGCTTAAGTCGTAACAAGGTAGCCGTAGAGGAATCTGCGGCTGGATCACCTCCTACTGACCGGGATCAGGCCTCTGGCCTGACCCACCTACATTGACTGGTGACCACAAGTCACCGCGAGTCGGCAAGCGCCGACTACTGCATGGGCCCGCTGGGCTCACAAGACCTATCCGAGGCGGATGTCCCCTCACCGGGATGTCGGGTGCAACTCCCGACGGGTCCGTACTTCGTATCGCGGACGAATCCGTCCCCTTAAGTGTGGGATGGCGTTCGAATGTGGTACGGCAACAGATGCACCAGGCCGGGTAAAACCGAGCCTGGGAAGGGTCGATTCGCCCACCATCTCCACCTTGGGGGCGAGTATGAAACCGTGTGTACGTGCGATCCAGGCGTCCACTGGACTCGTTCAGTTGAACGAGTCACAACGACGTTGGCTACTATGCCAGCTGGTGGATTGCTCGGCTCAGGCGCTGATGAAGGACGTGCCAAGCTGCGATAAGCCATGGGGAGCCGCACGGAGGCGAAGAACCATGGATTTCCGAATGAGAATCTCTCTAACAATTGCTTCGCGCAATGAGGAACCCCGAGAACTGAAACATCTCAGTATCGGGAGGAACAGAAAACGCAATGTGATGTCGTCAGTAACCGCGAGTGAACGCGATACAGCCCAAACCGAAGCCCTCACGGGCAATGTGGTGTCAGGGCTACCTCTCATCAGCCGACCGTCTCGACGAAGTCTCTTGGAACAGAGCGTGATACAGGGTGACAACCCCGTACTCGAGACCAGTACGCTGTGCGGTAGTGCCAGAGTAGCGGGGGTTGGATATCCCTCGCGAATAACGCAGGCATCGACTGCGAAGGCTAAACACAACCTGAGACCGATAGTGAACAAGTAGTGTGAACGAACGCTGCAAAGTACCCTCAGAAGGGAGGCGAAATAGAGCATGAAATCAGTTGGCGATCGAGCGACAGGGCATACAAGGTCCCATGACGAATGACCGAGACGCGAGTCTCCAGTAAGACTCACGGGAAGCCGATGTTCTGTCGTACGTTTTGAAAAACGAGCCAGGGAGTGTGTCTGTATGGCAAGTCTAACCGGAGCATCCGGGGAGGCACAGGGAAACCGACATGGCCGCAGGGCTTTGCCCGAGGGCCGCCGTCTTCAAGGGCGGGGAGCCACACGGACACGACCCGAATCCGGACGATCTACGCATGGACAAGATGAAGCGTGCCGAAAGGCACGTGGAAGTCTGTTAGAGTTGGTGTCCTACAATACCCTCTCGTGATCTATGTGTAGGGGTGAAAGGCCCATCGAGTCCGGCAACAGCTGGTTCCAATCGAAACATGTCGAAGCATGACCTCCGCCGAGGTAGTCTGTGGGGTAGAGCGACCGATTGGTGTGTCCGCCTCCGAGAGGAGTCGGCACACCTGTCAAACTCCAAACCTACAGACGCCGTTTGACGCGGGGATTCCGGTGCGCGGGGTAAGCCTGTGTACCAGGAGGGGAACAACCCAGAGATAGGTTAAGGTCCCCAAGTGTGGATTAAGTGTAATCCTCTGAAGGTGGTCTCGAGCCCTAGACAGCCGGGAGGTGAGCTTAGAAGCAGCTACCCTCTAAGAAAAGCGTAACAGCTTACCGGCCGAGGTTTGAGGCGCCCAAAATGATCGGGACTCAAATCCACCACCGAGACCTGTCCGTACCACTCATACTGGTAATCGAGTAGATTGGCGCTCTAATTGGATGGAAGCGGGGGCGAGAGCTCCTGTGGACCGATTAGTGACGAAAATCCTGGCCATAGTAGCAGCGATAGTCGGGTGAGAACCCCGACGGCCTAATGGATAAGGGTTCCTCAGCACTGCTGATCAGCTGAGGGTTAGCCGGTCCTAAGTCTCACCGCAACTCGACTGAGACGAAATGGGAAACGGGTTAATATTCCCGTGCCACTATGCAGTGAAAGTTGACGCCCTGGGGTCGATCACGCCGGGCACTCGCCCGGTCGAACCGTCCAACTCCGTGGAAGCCGTAATGGCACGAAGCGGACGAACGGCGGTATAGGGAAACGTGATTCAACCTGGGGCCCATGAAAAGACGAGCATAGTGTCCGTACCGAGAACCGACACAGGTGTCCATGGCGGCGAAAGCCAAGGCCTGTCGGGAGCAACCAACGTTAGGGAATTCGGCAAGTTAGTCCCGTACCTTCGGAAGAAGGGATGCCTGCTCCGGAACGGAGCAGGTCGCAGTGACTCGGAAGCTCGGACTGTCTAGTAACAACATAGGTGACCGCAAATCCGCAAGGACTCGTACGGTCACTGAATCCTGCCCAGTGCAGGTATCTGAACACCTCGTACAAGAGGACGAAGGACCTGTCAACGGCGGGGGTAACTATGACCCTCTTAAGGTAGCGTAGTACCTTGCCGCATCAGTAGCGGCTTGCATGAATGGATTAACCAGAGCTTCACTGTCCCAACGTTGGGCCCGGTGAACTGTACATTCCAGTGCGGAGTCTGGAGACACCCAGGGGGAAGCGAAGACCCTATGGAGCTTTACTGCAGGCTGTCGCTGAGACGTGGTCGCCGATGTGCAGCATAGGTAGGAGACATTACACAGGTACCCGCGCTAGCGGGCCACCGAGTCAACAGTGAAATACTACCCGTCGGTGACTGCGACTCTCACTCCGGGAGGAGGACACCGATAGCCGGGCAGTTTGACTGGGGCGGTACGCGCTCGAAAAGATATCGAGCGCGCCCTATGGCTATCTCAGCCGGGACAGAGACCCGGCGAAGAGTGCAAGAGCAAAAGATAGCTTGACAGTGTTCTTCCCAACGAGGAACGCTGACGCGAAAGCGTGGTCTAGCGAACCAATTAGCCTGCTTGATGCGGGCAATTGATGACAGAAAAGCTACCCTAGGGATAACAGAGTCGTCACTCGCAAGAGCACATATCGACCGAGTGGCTTGCTACCTCGATGTCGGTTCCCTCCATCCTGCCCGTGCAGAAGCGGGCAAGGGTGAGGTTGTTCGCCTATTAAAGGAGGTCGTGAGCTGGGTTTAGACCGTCGTGAGACAGGTCGGCTGCTATCTACTGGGTGTGTTATGGTGTCTGACAAGAACGACCGTATAGTACGAGAGGAACTACGGTTGGTGGCCACTGGTGTACCGGTTGTTCGAGAGAGCACGTGCCGGGTAGCCACGCCACACGGGGTAAGAGCTGAACGCATCTAAGCTCGAAACCCACTTGGAAAAGAGACACCGCTGAGGTCCCGCGTATAAGACGCGGTCGATAGACTCGGGGTGTGCGCGTCGAGGTAACGAGACGTTAAGCCCACGAGCACTAATAGACCAAAGCCATCATTCATACGCACTGTGACTCATTCACCGACGAATTATCTCGTCGCTGAACGAGTCCAGGCGCAAACTGGATCGCACGTAATCACACGGTGGAGATCGATCGAGACTGGTACTATCGCGGTTCGATTCCGCGACTCGACGTTAGGCGGCCACAGCGGTGGGGTTGCCTCCCGTACCCATCCCGAACACGGAAGATAAGCCCACCAGCGTTCCGGGGAGTACTGGAGTGCGCGAGCCTCTGGGAAATCTGGTTCGCCGCCACCATTCATACCTTTCAGCCCACTCAGGAGAATCGTCTCTCCCGAGTGGGCTTTCCGTATTTATACAAAGTGAGGGCTATCAGCACAGCAAGCCAGTCGTTTACAAGATACGAGCTAGCGGCAGCGCTATCCGGAGTGATTCCAGTCTGTGCGAGCGGATATGAAACTATTAATACTCCAACGGAGCCGAGTTAATACATGGGCGTTGTTAGTATCTCGATGCCGGACGAACTGGAGGAGCGAATCGACACGTTCGCCGACGAACACGGGTACACGGGTCGCAGCGAGTTTGTTCGGGAAGCGGTCAGGAATCTGATGGGGAGTTCGAGGACAAGCGGCTGGAGGACCGCGAACTGATGGCGATCGTCACTGTGTTGTTCGACTACGAGACGACAACCGTCGAGGAGAAAATGATGCATCTCCGTCACGACCACGAGTCCATTGTTGCGTCGAACTTCCACAGTCCACGTCGGCGACCGGGTACTGTATGAACTATTCGTGCTGGAGGACAGCTAGATGACATTTCCGCGTTCGTGGGCAAAGTCCGAGCTACGAAAGACACGCTGTCAGTCGATTACTCGGTGCTGCCGGTCGACGACATAAACCTGTTCAGGTGAAGGGGGTGTCGACGCCGGAAAGCGCTGCCGTGTCTTGGAAGTCCACGAACCGTTTGAGACCTTCAGTAGGCGTTTAAGTCGGGGCCGCGTAGCCGGCGGCGATGGAAGACTCTATTCTCGATACAATCGGGGTCCCCGCTGGTCTCGGTTCACGCACCGGAGGGTGCAACCGTTGCAGCGAAGATCGAGTCGTTCAACCCAGGCGGGTCCGCGAAGGACGGCCGGCGAAGTACATGATCGGCGACGCCGAGCGAAACGGCACACTCGAACCGGGTGATACGCTGGTCGAACCGACGAGTGGCAACACCGGCATCGGGATGGCGATGGTTGGCGCGACCAAAGGCTACGACGTGGTGCTGGTGATGCCGTCCTCGAAGTCACCGGAGCGCCGCCAGATAATGAAAGCCTACGGCGCGGAGATCGAACTGGTCGAGGGCGACATCTCCGACGCGAAAGAGCGTGCGGACGAACTGTGCGACCGCGACGACCACGTCCAGTTACGGCAGTTCGAAAACCCGGCGAATCCGACGGCGCACTACGAGACGACGGGCGAGGAAATACTCGAACAGGTGGGCGACCGGACTGTCGATGCGCTGGTTGCGGGCGTCGGAACCGGCGGCACACTCACCGGTACCGGCCGTCGGCTACGGGAAGCGTACCCCGAGATGGATATCGTCGCGGTCGAACCCGCGGACAACGCCGTCCTCTCGGGGATGGAGCCGGGCACTGGTGAAGATAGCTTCCAGGGAATGGGACCGGGCTTCGTCAGCGACAACTTAGACACCGATCTGCTGGACGACGTGCTGACGGTCGAACTCCCGGATGCAGAAGACGAGTGCCGACGACTCGCCCACGATGAGGGTATCCTCGTCGGCCAATCCTCGGGTGCGTCGAACCTCGCCGCGCGCGAGGTAGCCGAGCAACTCGTCGCGGACGGCGTCGACGACCCACTCGTGGTCACAGTCTACTGGGACAGCGGCGAGCGGTATATGTCGACCGGAATGTTCGACTGAGAACAGTCTGTTCTGCGCGCGCGGCGTGATTGAGTCAGGCCCCGAACTCCGATTCGGTCACCCTGACGGTGAGCGTGTCGTCCACGTCTCGAAGGTCGTACTCGGGAATCGTGTCTCCAGTCCGTGTCAGGAGCATCGGCTCGACAAGCTCGGGTGGGCGCTCGGTCTCCATCGCCTGTGTGTCGGGCGTTGGCTCCGGTTCACCTTCAGACGAGGCTTCGTCAGTAGATTCGTCGGGTACGTCCGACTCGACGATACCGTACACCTTGAGAAAGCGACCGGTATCCTCGGGAGCAACGTCGTCGTCCGGATCGCTGCGGCGAGGTTCCGGGAGAGCCATTCCGTCTCGCTGATCGAAGGGTCACGGACGAACGCGGCGTCAGCAAAGCGGACGAGATACCAGTTCAGATCGTTCAGGAGCGCCACAGCTGCGCCGAGGCTCACGGTGTCGACGGCGACGGTGTTCTCGAACGGTTCCTGCAGGTCGTAGGTGGCGAGTGCGTTCCGAGCGGTCTCGCGAGAGAGGAGTTCGTACCGGAGATTCACGTCCTCGCTCCCGACGAGACAGACCTGCGTCATGGCTCAACCCTGGCCCGCCCCGGAAATTTAGCTTTCGATGGGGACGACAGTGCGGTCCCGGGCACAGGCTTCGGGCGCCTCGAACAGGTCGTCGGGCTCGGCCGCCCGAATTGCTTCGAGCGAGGCATTAGTTTCCGGATGTGATGGCGCGACGCGGTTGCAACCGGTGTCGATTGTCGAGTCCTCGAAGGTCCCGATAGACCGTGCGTGATTGGTAATCTTGGACTTATCAACGGTGAGGTTCGGTCGGTGTACTGGAAGCGTAGTTGCGGCATCGGTGACGGCAATGTTCGCGCTCGTCTGGCTGGACTTCTGCCCGATTGCTTCGCCGGTGACGATGCCGACGGCGTCACACTCGTTCGCGATAGCTTCGGCGGCTGCGAGCATGAACCGGCGGAGAACGAGCATTCGGGGACCCGAGGTTTTGAGAGAGGTCGGTGACGATGTCACCGGCGTCGATTACGGACAGCGACAGGTCGTGTCCGGGTGCGTACGTGGCGAGCGTTTCGACGGTCGAAACGGCTCGCGCCCGGTGATCGGGGCCACCGTAGTCACCGAGGTCAACGTAGACGGGGAGCACGGGTGCGCCGCGTTTCATCACTTTCCAGGCAGCGACAGGCGAGTCGATGCCGCCGCTGACGAGGGCGACGACGGGTCGCTGGGTCCCGAGCGGGAGGCCACCGGGTCCCGAACGTTTCTCACAGAAGACGTAGGCCTC